>NZ_JBPCXO010000287.1:0-2267 GCF_051008435.1 Endozoicomonas sp.
TCACAAGAAAACTTGTACACAGGAGCAGTGCCCGGGAAAATCTTGAAAACATATAAACATCCTCACCTGATTTGTACTTCAGTTGTTTCCGAAGCAGGAAGCAGGAAGCAAGAAGCAAGAAGCAAGATGCCTTGCTGGCTAGTGCTAGCACTTTGTATATACTTGTTGAACATCAGAGTCCCAGAATAGTAGAAAAACAAATCGGAGGTTAAATTTTGAGGTATGTTTTGGCAGTACTTTTTTTTTGGGGAAGTACTATTCTATTTGCACAAGAAAACAGCCTGTACTCTATAAGCAACGCCGATGAATTGTCATCCCTGCGACAGACAAGTAATCTGTCTGGCAAGCAGTTTGTTCTAAGTAATCACATCTTCCTGAATGCCTCTGGAAACACCTCCAGCTGGACTCCCATTGGTAACGATACTCACCCCTTTTCCGGTGATCTTTCTGGTGGTGGGTATTTTATTTATGGTTTGAATGTCACTGATCAGCCCTGCGCCGGACTGTTTCATACACTGAGTGACGCAAATATTGGTCGGCTGACTTTTATCAATTCCCATTTGCATACACACATGAATGATGCACCTGCTGCGGTGGTGTCCTGTTATTCCCGGCATTCCAATATTACTGAAATCACCGCTCTGAAAACCTACGCAATCACTGAAGGAGACGATTCTGTTGTGAGTGGTGTGGTTGGGCTTGCAGATGAGCAAACCCGAATTCAACAAACGTTTATCGCTGGCTCACTATCATCTTCAGGAAAAGATGCCTACGCAGGTGGCACGCTTGGGGAAGGGGTATATACACAGGTAGAAGAGACCGTCAATGTTGCCGATCTGTACACTTCAGGGCCAACCGCTCATGCTGGGGGGAGCATCGGCAGCTCCAGGGGCAAAGTCCGTTTGTTACGATCGCTGAATACCGGCACCATCGTCGCCAGTGGACGCGGTGCTTCTGTCTCACCTTCCGTTGGTCAGGCCATATTTTCAGAGATAGGCATGGTTTTAAATACGGCGAACCTGACCGCAACAGGTGCTGGAGGCTCTACTTCAGGTGGCTGTGGCTATGGCTGGGAGGTTCAATGTCACGAAGTCATCAATACCGGAACCCTGAGCCTGCACAATGGTAACCGCATTGGTGGAATATCTGCTGATTTAGCGGATGCAGATATCAATACGTTGATGAATTTCGGGGACATTTACGCCACCGCCAACAACACTGAAGCAGCTGGCATACTGGCAAGGATGCTACTCACCGGAAATTACCACAAATTTATAGACCTAAACACTTCTGAAGTCGTGAGTAAGGGACGACATCCGTCCGTTTCACTGGCACTGAATGCCGGCAATATTCGACTGGAAAGTGAGTCTGGGCAGGTTGGAGGTATTTTTGTTAATTCCTTTGGAAATTCTGATACAACAGTAAATATCACTCAAACCTTAAATACAGGGAGCGTTGTTGGTGCGGGGGGGAGTAACCTGGTTGATTTCACCAGCACTGAGTTCGCCGAAAAGGTGACTGCTCAATATAACTACTGGGTTCTGCCAAAAAGCGGAGCAGGTTATATGCCGGCCAACATTTTGAAAAATACGACACAACTGGAGGGGTTTAACCAACAGCAGTGGCGCTACGGCAATGCCCATCAGTATCCGATGTTGAAAAAACTGGATCCATTAATGCAGGATCTGTTCCGAATGGGGGCTGATTTTAATGTAAACAAGTCTGAATACGCATTCCCGGAAAAAAATTCGTCGCAATCAATGTTTATTTCCGGTTTATGGCGATTGATCGATGGAACCAAACCTTTTCTGAACGTCTCCGATGAAGCAACGCTGGCCGCACAAGAAATGGGTATTGATATAGGCATCCCTTGTGGAAAAGACGGCTTTGCCTGCACACCCTGGATGCCCCCTACGACGGAACCTGCGACGACGGAACCTGCAACGACGGAACCTGCAACGACGGAACCTGCAACGACTGAAGTATTCATCATCCCAACCTCTGAGACCACTTCCGAGCCGCCATCTATGACAAATAGTCCGGATGTGTGTAAACCCGTGGAAGGACAAGCTATTTTTCAGGCTTACGATGCTGACACCCAGTCAATCTATGGGGTCGTTTATACGGAGACGGAGCCAGGACAATTGCAACTGGTTCATTATCTGTCTGATGGCGGGCTGGATAGTACTTTTGGGAATTGCGGTGTTTTAAGCTACCGCATACCGATACCTTTTGCTCAGGATAATATCTCAGCAGGGCTTTGGCAC
>NZ_JBPCXO010000288.1:0-12101 GCF_051008435.1 Endozoicomonas sp.
CGTTCTAGACAGCTTCGATGGATTCGTGAGAATAGTTGACCTATTTAATCGAATTCATCGAATAATTGGGCCGTTCTTTCTGGAATTTAGGCCGAAATAGTCTTAAGTCCGACAGGCTCCTAGATCACTGTTGACCGGACTCAAGCTGTCAATCAATCTATTACTAACAGAATGGAATCTGGACGCATCAGGTGAAACTGTTTTTATTGGGATTAAAAGTTCAATTCTTCGAATGGGTTGAGTTATTCAGGGTATTTCGTCGTTACTCCTCTCACCGTTCTTTCCTTAAAGCATTTCTTGAATTAAAGCTCCGGTATTTGCTGGACAGTCCCTTCCAGGTCAGTAAACGTTTCTTGATCCAGAGAAAGTCAGATGACTTGTATCTTTATGGCGAAACACCTTTGACTGTACTTGAGGCAGTCTGTGGAGAGGCTGAAATTAATCCGGGAGATCATGTTTTCGAATTGGGTGCGGGCAGTGGTTTTACTTCACTCTGGTTGGCCAGTGTCGTAGGCGTCAGGGTGACATCCATTGAGCAGATCCCGACTTTTTGTAAGAGGCTCAGGATTGTCAGTCAAAGGCTGAAGTCAGGTGAGCTGAATGTTATTGAAGGAGACTATTTGCAAGTTGATCTGTCAGAAGCGTCTGTTGTCTATCTCTATGCATCCAATCTGGACGATCTGACCATTCGCTGCCTCACACTCAGAATGCTGGCTCTCCAGCCAGGCAGCCGGGTGATCTCAGTCAGTTATCCACTTCAGGAGTATTGTCCGGTCCCTGGTGTTTTTGAGCTGAGACAGCAGTTTTCAGTTCGTTTTCCCTGGGGAGAAGCAGAGGTGTTTTTGCAGGTCAGAACATCTGATGTGCAGAAGTCATCCGGCTGACAATGGTGCTTCCATATCGAGCCACCATTTCAGGAACAGGTCTGCCTGGAAACTGTTCGATTCCCACCTTGATGAAGTTCCAGGCAGCCTGAGCCTGCTTGATAGGCTTGGCAGCATGAGCATGATCCCCGAATTGTTTATCAAGTTTTAACAACTTCTGTTCGAAATGTCTGGCCAGGGTCTGAAGTTGCAAACGACCTGAGGCTGTCTTGTCTTCTTTCAATTCTGACAGGGTCAGGCTGAGGTATTCCCGGGATAAGCGCTGCATTAACAGGGCTTGCTCAAGAAACCCCAGTTTTTGGTTTCTGTGAGGGTAGCGGGTCAGCATTTTTTGTCGCAGGAGTAACAGCTTTCTATCCAGCTTGGCCAGCGCCAGCAGCAATGTTGTAGCCTCGGGGGGGCGAGAATGAGCGGGTAAGTCGGCCATCCAGGCTGCATGTCGGCTGATGATTGGCCAGAGGGTCAGGGTTGATGAGAGCAGCTTTGAGGTTTCCTGATCCCGGGATTGTTCTGGCAAAGCTGGAATGCTTTGGTTTAGCAGGGCCAGGTTGTCCAGCATTTTTTCTCTGGCTTCCTGATTGAGAAAATCGATCTGCAGCAGGTGAATATTCACAATCAATTGATTCAGCAACAGTTCCTGTTTCAGAAGAAATTCTGAGGTCAGGTTGCTTTTTTTGGCAGGTTGCTCAGAAGCAATAGCCTGATTCATGAACGCCAGAAAAAACAGCACAGCGGCCAGTAAATGAGCTTTAGGCATGACGGGACCCGGAAACAGTGAAATCATCCCTTATGTATCGGATGTCCCGGCTGCCACTTGATTGTGACAGCCCAGAAGCCTTCTGACGAAGCGTGTGAGTGCTCTAAATCAGACAGGCCTCTAAATAGGTCTATCAAAGCTGAAGAGGGTATGCAAATGCAGAAAGAGTTTGATCAGCAATCGGCAGTTCCGTTGAATTTGATTGAATAGGACTACTATTGGCACAAATCCAACGAAAAACGGCAACAGCCCTTAATATCGGTCAGGCTTCTGGAGGCAATGTTAGTTGTTACCTTCCAGTTGTTCTTTGAGTTTGGCGGGAACTTCCTTGATCACCAGTTGGTTCAGGTCTTTGTTATAGACCACCTGAGTGCCTAACAGTTCTGCATCAAATGCTATGTTAAGGCCCTTTCCGCGACCCGTGTACTTCACCAGCTTGGTTAGAGTGCGTTTCTCGGGAGCCATGGGTTGGCTCATATCGTAGTCGCGGGTATTGACGAAACGGGCAAAGTCATCGGAACCCGCTTCACTCAGGTGACCCGTGAGTTCATCCAGGGTCAGGGCATCACCCTCATCGATTTTGGTCTGGCAAAAGTCATACACCTGACGACTGACTTCTTTGTGATTTTCCAGTGAAGGGGCTTCTTTAGCGTATTCCTTTACAGCGCTGACCAGTGTGTCAGCTTCTTCCTTGCTGTTGCTGGTTTCATTGCACCCAAGGGCATCCTGAAAAACATCGCTTAAGCGACGACCACCCCGTGGGCGCAGGAAGGACAGATAGCGACCACTGTTTTCGTTACTCTGCCATTCGGTGATATTAACTCGACACGCAAGAGGCATCTTGGCGGTATCCAGGTAGGCTACATCCTGGATAGAGAGATCTTTAGTGACGGTGACACTGACGTTGCTGGTCAGCATGCAGAGCATGAAGTATCGAGACAGGCCTTGCTGGTAGTCAGCAAATAGCAGGTAACCACCACCCAGAGCACCGGCCTGATCCAGCTTTTCCAGAAGCTGGTTCAAGGTATTCTGTGTCAGGACTGTAAAGTCCATTTTTTCATCCAGATACTCGCCCAGCTCGGTTGGAAAAGGGCTTTCGGCTTCCGGGTTGAATTGGCCGTACTGTTTATCCTGTTTCTTGTTGTAGGTTTGCAGCAGATCGTCCAGCATGGCTTCCAGTGCCGGGGTAGGAGGCAGGCTATGACCTGCTGGAATAGCAGTCAGAGAGTCGCTGCCAGGTATCTGTTCCAGCTGATGGACAATGATTTGTTGAATGGCCATAAATTAAGAGTCTTGCAAGCAATAGTGATTTCCTAATGTTACCGGCATTGTTCCAATTCGGACATATTAAATACCAGAGTTTTCATAGTACCTTCTTCCCGATAGATGACTTTCAGGGTGTGGATACCCTGGCTGACAAGGTTTTCAGCGGATAAGGTAAAGTCAGATCTTCGCAGAGGATTGCCTGGTGTGACTTCAAGGTTGATAACCCCATCGCCAATTTTCAGATTTTGAATGCCGTGGGTGTCCTGTCTGTGCAGGTGTGCAGGTGCCATGTGATTCTGGTTTCATGAACATTAATGCCAATCAGGCTTTCCTGTACTAAACCGATGGGACCTAATCCTGCCCAGCCCAGAAAGTTACTTTTTGCCGGTGTCTTATGTTCGTCATCTCTTTTTCCGGGACCACCATTGGTGGGGCTGTTATATTCGTAAAATTGCTCCCTGAGAATTACAGGATTCGTTGTTCCTGATGCGGTACTAGCCTGAATCAAGTTTTGAGCCAGTTTTTTCAGATATTTCTCCGTTGAGGCGGTATATTCGAACCAGGCATCCTGTCGAACGTCTGAATAATTCATCAACCCCTTCAGGGTAATGTATACGAGTGGAGGCCAGGAGCCTCCCTGCCAATAGTTTCCGTCTTCATTGAACTGATAACGTAACAGTCGAAGCCATTTGAGAATCGGCCAGTAGAGCTGAGCCAGGGCGGGATAGGGCATTTCACTTCTGAAAAAGAGTGAGCTGGTTAGCATAGGTAGCATGCTATCTACCTGTTCGTTACTGGCTATATCAGCATAGAGAGCCCAGAACATTGACAGTGTGAAGGTGACTTCTTTGTTCTCACAGTTGTCCTGTACATTGAAGTACCCTCCTTTGTGATGATCCCATAAACACTCATTAATCTTGTCTTTCAGTTCTTGGGAGTTTTCCTGATATTTTTCTGATTGCTCATGATTCCCCAGAACCCGCTCAATGTTTGCCATGGCATCGTAGTGCAGCTTCATCTGGGCAGAAATATCGAACCAGGCATCGTTTTTATCAAGCAAGTCTGAAACGTTAATAGTTTCAGGGTTAGGGTGGGCGCTGATCTTGTTTTCCTCTCGGGACCAGGCATCAAACCCCAAAGGAATATTGTCCATGCCTGAGCCAAAAGCTCGTTGCCAGAAAAGTCCTTTCAGTGCTCCTGCTTTTACTTGTCGGTTGTTCTCCTGCCAGCGGGTATAGTGCTCAAGCGGGATAATGACTCTGTGCAACCGTTGCAGATCTCTGCTCATGAGGTAATAGCGCCATTCTGCATGAGCGATCAAAGGCGGATTATTCTTATTTTCTTCGATGTAGAGTTCCCTGATTTTTTTTCCCTGATTTGATTAAGGGCTTTGTCTTTCTCGTTTTTGGCTTCTTTCATTGAGGTAGGTTGTGAGGGCGCGTAGTAGATCTCATAACCATCAGAGCTGGTTTCTCTGGGAATAAAACCGTCAGGATGCTGAAATCGGTAAAAGTTATCCAACCCTCCGATAATGGGGAAAAATCGGTGTGCATAAAGACCAAACCCGAAGGTGCATAAGGCCTGATCCCACAAAAACTCGTGGTTTGAATACTGGGAGCTTAACCAGTCCGAGACGTAATGACGGTTATTCTGGTTTTCTGGCCAACGGATGTTGGAGAAGAACGTAATCCAGGCAACTTTGTTGAGGGTAGTAATGTCAGCGTCTTCTAACAGAATTTCGGGTAACAGTTGTCGAAAGCTCGCTTCGCTGTATCGCCAGGGACGAGTTATGGGAAAGAGATAAATTTGTTTATCAAAGTACTGGCCGTCCGATTTCTGGGCTAGCCGGTAGTGATGGAAGTCGCCTATCCAGTAGGCCTGACAGAACGTTGCCACACACAAAGAAAGCAGTGCGAGAGCCACTGGATACCGCATTGAACACTCCGTTTGGCTTTTATTTTGGCTGTTGTATTTATCGTTTAAGTCCGACTATGTTTGCTTTCCTAATAACTTTTGATGGATGACAGGCCAAAGGCCTGCTCCCCAAAATGCCAGCAGAAAAGCTTCAAACCAGCGGAAAAGATAGTAGAGATTGGAAAAATCTTCCGGCGCGGGAAGATAAGGCAGGAGCTTATAAAGCAATGAAACGCTGACGGCTCCGGGGAGTGCCTGGGTGAAAAACAATTTCAGAGATGGCTTTTCAACGCTGGGAGCAATCAATAACCCTAAGCCTATTCCAGTAAACAGCCCGGTGAATTTGGCCATCTTGCTATAGGGAAATAATGCACCGTTGCCAAGTCCCCAGTTCAGAATTTCTCTGAAGAAAAGAGTGATTATAAGTGGCAGGGAACAGGCAAGCAGGACGATCAGGCAACGCTGCCAGAACACTTTGGCATTCAGGAAATCAAGAAACGGTTGTTCCAGTGAAATAATCAGAAAAAGAATAATGGTTCCAAAGCTGATACCCACCAAAATCTGGGACGGGAAGTGGACACCAAGGTATAACCTTGAGACTGCAGTAGACAGAATCATGAACAGCGCCAGAGTCCAGAGCCAGCGACTTTTTAGCGTGCTGGCCAAAAGCCCCCAGAGAACAACCGCATTCTGGGTATGGCCCGATGGCATACCAAAGGCTTTTTCTGACATTCCATTGTAGAGCTCTGGGTAGATCCAGTAAGGTCTGGGAGAGGCAAAGAACTGGCGGCAAGCACCAAATACAGTCGTACTGATCTCGGTACCGATGGCCAAGCGGGCCCCCAGGTATTGATACCCAGACCAGTAAAGCAGGCCTGAAAACAGCTGGTAATGGTAGGAATAGCCAAAGGCAGACAGGCTTCTCAGGTAGAGGTCAATTACCATCAGCTTCTGCTGTAACAACAAAATAAACTGCAAAGCGTCCATTAACATACCTTTTCCTTGCCAGGTATTCAGGGCAAGGTATTTGTGAGCCGTGATATTAATTCACGGTTTTTCCTAATCAGGCTTTTGGATTCAGGATGTGTTGAAGACTGTGTTTTACCAGCAAGTCCAACTGGTGTTGATTGGGGCTGATTCTGGCCATCAACTGCAGACCCAGAAAGAAGCTGGTGAGTTCCCGGGCTGCATCAGTGCTGCTCAGATTGGGGGAGATCAGCTTTTTTTCAGCCCCTTTTAGAATCTGGGTCAGTAAGGCCTGCTGTATGTTGTTTACAGCCTGTTTGACCAGTTCTGCAGCCTGTTCTGGCAAGAGGTGCAGCTCTGTACTGGTGCAAGCCAGAAAGCAGCAGTTCTGGTATTGCATATCCCTGGGGTGGCGATAACCCGCCGTCAGGAATCTGCGCAACCCTTCAAGAGGAGGTCCCGAGCCCAGATGTTTTTGAATTCTTAACTGCAGGTAATGTTCAATGTAATACTGCAGAACATGCAGGTATAAGCCTTCTTTGTTTTTAAAATGATGATAGAGGCTGCCCGGATGCAGATCAGTCACTTCTTCCAGTTGTCTGAGAGAAGATGCTGAGAACCCTCTGGACCAAAACAGAGTGAGTGCGTTATCCAGTGCCTTGTCTTTATTAAAAGAGGTATGCCTGCCCATAATGACATTGTTTGATTTTTGAACTTCCAATGTAGCAGCAGTTTTCTGTTCCCGACAACTCCCTAAGCCTGATTGGCAGGTACTGAGGGATTAAAACTGGAGAATACCTGAATGGCTTTGACCCCATCGAATATGATTGAGCTGGGTTCACCGGCTCCTGATTTTAACCTGTCTGATCCTGCTTCAGGGCGAGAAGTGGCTTTGCAAGAGGTGAGAAAGGAGAAGGGACTTCTGGTGATGTTTATCTGCAATCACTGTCCCTATGTCGTTCACCTGGAGGAAGCTTTGGTGCAATTGGGCAAGGAATATGCTGATCGTGATCTTGGAATAGTGGCTATCAGTGCTAATGATGCTGAAGCATTTCCCGGGGATGCCCCTGACAAGATGGCATTGAAGTCCTACCCGTTCCCCTATCTGTATGATGAAACCCAGGCTGTTGCGAAAGCTTATGATGCAGCTTGTACACCCGATTTCTTTCTCTTTGATGCCGAACTGAAATGTGTCTATCGAGGTCAGTTTGATGATTCCAGGCCTGGAAATGACAAGCCGGTAACCGGAGGTGATTTAAAGTCAGCGATGGATGCGGTGTTAGCCGGAGAGTCTGTTTCAGAGAATCAAAGCCCCAGTGTGGGTTGTAATATCAAATGGAAGTAGCGTTTTTCTCTTTTTCTTGATCATGAAGACGTTTGTTGAAGTGTTTCAGGGTTTCGACATCCATGAGCCTGATAAACAGAGTTAGAAGGGGGGTCAACCTGCCTTTAAAGCTTGAAGGTTTGGCTGTGAGATTCCAGTGATCCGAGCTTGTTCTTTCATTCTCAGGTTCTTCCAGAGGAGTGAAGTCCTGAGGTTTGTTTTCAACAGGGTTGGAGCTTTTCTCTGTTTTAGCTGCTTTTTGTGGTTGAGCAATGGGTTCAGGTTGTTCAGGCGTTTTTGTTTCGGTTGTAGCTGAAGTTTTGGCTTCGATCTGATCGACAGGTTTGTCTTCTGAGGGTAGATCGAGTCTGTCTGGTAGTAATTCGTCAAAATGCTCGTTGTCGACCTGGAACACCCCCTCGCAAGGCGCTTCTGAAACATCCTCGGTGATGTTGAACAGTTTAATTTTTCTGAATTCACTCCAAGGGTAAAAAGCCAGGATACTCCACTGGCAGCCTTCACGAGTCAGAGGCATTTCAGAACGCAGGAAATGCAGGTTTCTGACCAGATTCTGATGAGAGATAATGAGAGTGGGTACTTTCTGGGTAGCATGTTCCAGCTTGGGAATGACACTGATGGACTGGCCGGGCTGACTATCTGTTTTTACTGCTTCTGATGGAAGCCAGTGATAATAGGCATTCAGGCCTTCTTCGATGAAGTAGTCAGGTGGGGTAACCTGCCACTCTGCCTTGGCCAGAGGAGGAAATGCTTCGCCAATAAAGCTCTGTCCTTTCTTGGCTTTGGTCGTCTGGCTAATGTGTACTGAACTGTGAAATATCAGTGTGCAACCCTCTGGTGCTTCCCGGGTAATTCTATGGAGGTCAGCGGGTTTGAAATACTCTCTCTGGCAACCTGGCATTGAAGAAGGGCCATTGTGAGTTTCTGAAGCGTTTTGCTTTGCTTCAAACAAAGGGAATGTGGCTTCCAGATCTGATCCCATCAGGGAAATATTGAACTGACAGAGTCCATTGTGAAGATGACTGCCCAGAAGGTCGCAAAAACTTCTTTTGATAATCCAGTCAAGCCCGGAGTCATCAATCAGAAGGGCTGCGTGGGAAAGGTGGCTTCCTGGCAGGCAGATAATCAGGACGAAGCCAAAATATCTGCATTGTTTTAATAGAAATCTGTTCTGAGCTGGGAAGCTGATCACAGTCGTTCGAAAGCTGAGAATGAAAGAACACTCATCATAGAGGTAGGCTCTTCATTCTGTATTACTCTTTTTCAACCCAGAGGGTCCAGTTTCGGTACTGAGACACCTTTTCGAAGCGGTTTCTCAAGGGATCAGACAGCCTATCGATATTGCCATCACGGGTGGCCAGAAAGTCCCTGCGATCTCTGTGCAGCTGGTTTAGGATCTCTTGCTCGTCATTGGCCAGTAGAGCCTGACCATGGGAATAGAAGCGGGCGGAGAAAGGTCGCTTCATAAAATAAATAAGATGGCCCGGTTGTTGAACCGGGTGAGTCATCATGTTGGCGATCAGATATTTTTGTGACTTTTTGCCACCGTCATTCATCATCACAAGGGTGGTGACAATCATCAGCAGAGGTGTCAGAGACGCCAGTGCGGTGAGTCTGGCTGAGTAATTTGCCCAGTTCTCTCCAAATATCCGGGCGATGATCAATGCTAGAGCAGGCATCACCGGCAGGCTATAGGTCCAGATAAGGTTGGTGGTGAAGGTGAAAAATAAGGGGAGAAACAGTAGCCAGCAGAGCAGAAAATAATCCCATTCTTGCAGTTTGATAGTGGGTTTCTTGTTCCAGAACTTCCAGAGCTGAATAATCACCACTCCCAGCAAAACCAGAGACCAGGGGAATCCTCCCACCAGCAAATACCCCCAGATGGCACCCAAAGTATGAACATGAGCATTGCCATATTCATCGCCTTGCCAGCCAGAATCCAGATAACGAGAAAAATGTTCGCCAATGAACATATATTCCAGAAGCCCGGGATTACGAAGTTCAGCACTGATATACCAGGGAAGAGCGATGACTGCGGTCAGAACCAGTCCTTTGATCCATGGGAATCGCTGCCATAGTGTAAGCAGCCTGCCTTTAGGTAAGCACCAGAATAGTATCGGGCCACCTGCCAGAACCAGGGCGGCCAGTCCTTTGGCCAACAACGCCAAGCCACAGCCGGCAAAAAACAGATACTGCCATCGAAGGGCTTCGGATGGACTCTGACTGTTCCAGCCAATCCAGAAGCCACAGAGGATAAGAGTAATGGTCAGGGTCATGACTGGGTCAGCCAGCAGTGCTCCGGCCAGTACCAGGAACATGGCTGAAGTCATCAAAAACAATGCTGAGATCTTTGCCTGCCGTTGTCCCATTTGAAAGTGGGCCAACTTCCAGACCAGTGCCAAAGTGATCAGACTGCAGGCCAGAGAGGGTAAGCGGGCTGCAAATTCATTAATGCCGAATAGTTTGAAACTGATGGCTGAGAGCCAGATAAACAGAGGGGGTTTACCCAGAAAGGGTACGCCATAATCAAAGTATGGAATGATCCAGTCGTTGGTTTCTACCATCAGTCTGACTATCTCACCGTACCGGGCTTCTGAAGTATCCATCAGAGGGTACAGGCCAAGGGAGAACAGACGGATCAGAATGGCAAACAGGATGAGGGAATAGACCCAGAACCAGCGGGAAGATGATTTCAGGAAAGCGTCAGTCATTATTGTTCTGAACTCTGTTTCTGATTACCGTGAAAAAACTTTCATCACCAGAGTGTGTGAAAGATTGTTTCCATCGCTCGTGGCTACTTATAGCGTCACGAGCAGGGAAGATGTCCGGGGACATACAGGACCGTTGTTTTTTCCACTCTGTATTGTTTCGGCCAATTCATTCATTGCACAAATACAGTGAAAAAAAAGTCTCTGATTGGTTCCCGGTGGACTCCCGGTTATTCTGCTTCCTGGAACGTTGAGGTATTCCTTTCATAGCTGTGCATGGCTGCTGTTTTGGATTCAAGCAGTCCTAATGTCTATTGAAAGTAGTTCAGATTGATCGGTTTCTATAATTTTTTTCGTAGACATCCCGCCCCATGGCTTCGATTTGACGGTCGATCATGGCTTGGAAACTGTCCAGACAGTTCTGGTGAGCTATTGGATTGCCCGAAAGCTCTCGCAACAAGCACACAGCGGCTTCAATGGTGGACAGAGCAGACTGGTTGGGTGTTTTGCGGATTCTGTAACTGGACGCCTGAGTTTCTGGCAGGGAGATCCATGGCAGGGTATGCAGCTGAGGGTTCAGATGAAGTAGTTTTCGAGCCTTTCTCCAGGTTCCGTCCAGCACAATGCAGACATCAGGCTGACCGTGGAGTGTCTGGTACTCAGTAGGCTGAAGAGCCTCATCGTGAGGGAAAAGCAGGCAGCCCTGTTTCTGTTCAAGAATGATGTTCAGCTGTGGGTTATCGGTAAAATCTTCACCCACCAGAACAGTGCAGTTTTTTATGCCCAGATTGGCAATGCGGGCTGTGTTCAGAGGGTGTTTGACCTCATCGGGATGCTGCAAAATCAATAGCTCGCAGCAGGCCGGTTCCGGTTGTAAGTCACGGCAAATACAGAATTGAAGAGGACGCTCACAGCGCTGGCATTTGGCTCGAGCCATGAATGACACTCCTGAAAGTCAGGTTAATACGGGGTGAAACCGTTCTGGAAGTTTTGGGAATACAGTGTTGCCAGCAGCTTTGGGTTGAGCCTGACATGACCAGCAGAGAGCCGGAAGGCAGATCCAGTGACAAGGGTTGTATGCCTCTTGATTTACCATCTTTATGCTTCAGTCGAAAGCGTCTTTCCTGCCCTAGACTCAATGATGCAATGACAGGTTGCTCGCCCAGTTCTTTCTCATCGTCCGAATGCCAGCCATTACTGTCACTGCCATCACGATACAGGTTTAGTAGCACCGTATTAAATGAAGTCTGACAGGCTTGTTCAACCGCTTCTTTCAATGCCAGCAATACCGGGTTCCAGGGCTCAGGAGACAGTTCCAGGCCGGAGTAACGGTAGATCATTCCCTGATCGCCATGCCACGCTTGTAATCTGGGCAGGTCAAATAGTCTGCCAAAGAGTGTGATCTTATCTTGACGCCACTGGGTGTCGGAAAGAAGTTGCTGGAAATAGGATTCACCGTCTTGTGCGCTGATCAAATCTGGCCAGAAATTCAGTTGGGCGTCAGGAACATGGATGTTGACTGGTAGCATTGAATGTTACTAGAGAGCCTGGAGCTGTTTTGTGAACAAAAGAATACAACTTGTTGTGCAACAAGGACAGAAACCACTCCTTGGTTCAGAATCATTCAGTCTGTTGAGCGTTGTTATCTCTGGGACATCTCAAAGATCAGTTTTTCTGCAGTGCAGTCAAAGTCCAGCATCGCCTTGATGACGGTCATACCGTTTTCCTGGCTGGTTTCTGATTGGATTTTGCAGTTGCCTGACCCTACGGAAAGAGCTCGTTGTTCAATCTTGCTGAACTGGTCCTGGGCAGAAATGGCTTCGTCACCACGAATCTCCAGAGTAATCCGGGTGTCATCGTCACTGATCAGAGTGCCGACTTCTACGGTGTTACAGGTGGTGCATTCAAAGGGGTCTTTTTCGTTCATGCTGATACCTCATTTGATTTTGCTACATTAGTAGCTAACTACATGAAGTCATCACTTTCTCACTCCATGTTCAAATACTCTGCGTCTTTAATAGTATTTGCCCAATGAGCCAGAAATACTCGATTCCGTATAGTCAGCTACTTACATTATGAATGTGAGTATTTTACAGCACGTATGGTTCAATTGCGTCTATTCTTAACGACTCTTTTGGGGGCTTTTACAGGTTGGCTGATGAAAAGTGAGGGGTTGCAACAGAAATAGCCTTCAGGAGACGATTGATTTATAAGGATCAAAATTTCTGAAGGATCAGACATGTGTGCAACACCCTCACTACGCC
>NZ_JBPCXO010000289.1:0-8342 GCF_051008435.1 Endozoicomonas sp.
GGCGTAGTGAGGGTGTTGCACACATGTCTGATCCTTCAGAAATTTTGATCCTTATAAATCAATCGTCTCCTGAAGGCTATTTCTGTTGCAACCCCTCACTTTTCATCAGCCAACCTGTAAAAGCCCCAGAAAATGCAAATAGCGCAAGAGTTTACGAATATTTATCAGCACCAACGGGGCTATTTAAAGAGACGGTTGGTAAATTCATTGAGAGTTTTGCAAAGAGTAAAGACCACCTGCTACCAAAATTAGCAGGTGCCATCAATGCGTAAGTCCTAGAAGTGACCACCCATGATCGATCTGCCGCAATGTAGAATCATGGCCTCAGGTTTAGCTTCCAGCTCCCGTAATTGCCCTGCAGGGCCACCAGCACGTATTTTGATTGCCCCAAACACATACCCCAACGACTTTGTCAGGCGCTGCGCCAGCCTGGTACTGCCAAACTCACTGTATTTGTTGGCTCCAAGACATAAGCGAAAGTCTTGCCTCTCTGACAAATCAACACTGAACGCATACTGAAAAGAAGTAGGGTATTTTCCTCCAGGAAGATCAGACAGGTCAGACCACTCTACCTGCTGAGGATGCTTCTTACTTTCCGGGGCATCAAGAAATGCCTTTACGCTGTCGTTAATCGAACCACTGGCAATAAGAGGTATATCCAACTGAGGTAACTTATCCTGACTCTCTAACCAGCTTGTGTACTCCTTGCCTTCACGCTGAGTCACTTTCCGAGTGTGTAGATTAAGCGCAGAGCTATCTGATATTTCTGCTTTAAAACTGGCACACACTCCTAATAAAAAAGCATTGGCATCATTATGCTGAAGCCCACTTAACAGCCTCTCTTGATACTCACCATTCTGACTAGGACTCCCCCCTCTTCTGGAAAACTCAATACAACCCTGAAGCCCGGAACCTGGCTGCCCCCCCAAAAAGATGAGCTGATCCGTAAAGGCACGAATCTTACCCTGATCGACTGGAGCCTTATCCATCTCGACAAAAACAGCTGACAAAGCTTCTCTAACCGTTTCTATACTCGCATCACCATTGGCTGATTGTTTTTCCTGCCATATTTTTTTAATCGAGCCCAAATCACTGCTGCTCAATGTTTCTCTCAGCAAATGAAAGCTGGCGTTAATAAAACAACGATTAGCATAAGGATCCGGCAGACCCGGAAACTGATTAACCTGAACCATTGCAAGTTCTTCGACCAGCGCTTTCAAATCCAGTCCGGGACAGGCTTTTTGATCTTTTTTCAGACGGTCCCGCACTTTATACAAGGCAAGCTTCAACTTATAAACATCATCGTAAGGAAGACGGTCCTCAAATCCTTTACCAAACAAACCATCCACAGCCATAGACTGGGTAAATTCATCCATTTTAATCAACTCTGAGGGTGCCAGCTCGTAGCCCATTTCCCGGAATATTTGTTGTTGATCGAGTAAAAATCTTTTTAAACGGGCTATTCTATTCTGCTTATTCTGTTCAATGGCTTCTTCTGTCTTGACTCGCTTTGCCACAGGCTTCTTTTAAGTAATCGAATGCTTTCGGTCAGCCCTTTCTTCAGGAATAGGTTTATGAAGCCTATTCTCATCATCTGACTCCAGTTCAAATGTCCAGTTATGCCACTCAGGATCAGAACGCTGCATGGCCATTCCGGAGCCTCCGACAGGCGTTACTATAGGCAACGGATATTTTTTAGGCGTAGGGGAGTCCGGTGGAGTATCGGGTCGATAAGCAGGATTGTCAGTCACCCTCACCTGATTATCCAACTTTCCTGTCACCTCCCCTAACTTCTGAAGACTCTCTTGATTCCTGAGAATGGAATGCACCAACAGCTGTTGGCTGATCTGTTGCAGATAACGGGTAGATTGCTGTATTTCAACCACTCTTTCCTGAGAGGGCGTTGAACCGGCAATAGAATCCACGCCTGTTCTTATGGGTGAGGCAATACAACTCCCCACGTTAAAGTAACGGACACTGTATGGCCCCATCTGGCCGGAATCAGAGGCATAAGCGGGCCCAGTGGCAACCGTTGGCTGACTTGAAGTTGATGTGGAAGTTGAAGACGTCACTTCCCCCAGTCCATCCATGCTCATGAAAATCACTCTAACGTGCCTGTCTATAAAACTTATCGACACAGACTTCGAAATAATCGACTTTCACTCAAATCCTTCTTCCGTTTTCTATTCCTCGAAAGGGTTTTAAGTGTCTAAACTACTTGCCTGGACCCTAAAGCTTTTTGTCATCCGGGCCTTTAAAACAAGGGATAACCTGTCTTCTACATGAATGTTTTTTTCATACACGTCATGATGAATCCACTTCCCCCGAAGCTTCAGATGTGATTATAATCGCGATGACATGGAGAGTAGCCCAATCATAAGAATGAGCAGGCACTGAGAAATAACTGCCGAGGGCTCACGCCACCTATCCTGGCACCCTCAGTGCAGACATCGAAGTAAAGGTATACGGTTGCCCTATGAAGCCATCCTTACAGCTAAAAATGGGCCAGCAGCTGACCATGACCCCTCAGCTGCAACAGGCCATACGGCTTCTACAACTTTCCACTCTGGACCTGCAGCAGGAAATCCAGGAAGTTCTTGAATCCAATCCTATGCTGGAGTCTGAAGAGTCTGTAGAAGAACCGCCTGCATCCCGCGATGAGGGAGAGCAGCCTGTCGATTTCAATGAAAAAGCAGAACAGACTCCAGAGCCAGAAGAGTCCGAATGGGCTGAAAGTATTCCCAACGACCTGCCCGTTGACTCCGGATGGGATGATGTTTATTCCAGCCTGCCTGCAACATCCGATGAAGAACATGACCCTTTTGCCCGATCCCGAGCCTCTGAATCTCTTCAGGATTACTTGGAATGGCAACTGAATCTAACCCCTATGACAGACAGGGACAGACTGATGGGTCTGGCTGTCATAGAAGCTACCAGCAATGATGGTTACCTGACCCATTCTCTACAAGAAATTTATCAGTCATTGCAGGCCCAGCTAGAAGAACTGGATTTTGAAGAGCTTCAGGTCATGCAGCGACGCATCCTGCATTTTGATCCGGTAGGTTGTGCCAGTGCCAACCTGAAAGAATGTCTGGAAGTTCAGCTGAACCAGCTGCCCAAAGAAACTCACTTTCTGAAAGAAGCTCGCTTACTTATCCAAAATCACCTGCAGGCACTTGGCAGCCGTGACTATGCTCAGATCATGCGCCGCACCCGCCTAAAGGAGCATCAGCTGAGAGAAGCCCTGAATCTGGTGCAAAGTCTCAACCCAAGGCCCGGAGCTGAGATTGGCCAGACTGAAACAGAATACGTCACACCGGATATTTCTGTGGCCAAAGTCAAAGATCGATGGGTCGTTGAACTAAACTCAGAATCCCTACCCAGACTTCGCATCAACAACAGCTACGCTTCCATGGTACAGCGCGCTAACAACAGCCGCGACAACGTATTCATGAAAAACCAGTTACAGGAAGCCCGGTGGTTTCTGAAAAATCTGCAGAGTCGTAATGAAACCCTGCTCAAGGTCGCCGGCAAGATAGTTGATTTTCAGAAAGAATTTCTGGAACAGGGCGAACAGGCTATGAAACCTTTGGTACTGGCCGACATTGCTCAAGCTGTCGATATGCATGAATCGACTATTTCAAGGGTCACCACCCAGAAATACATGCACACACCCAGAGGCGTGTTTGAACTGAAATACTTTTTCTCCAGTCATGTCAGCACAGACTCAGGTGGCGAGTGTTCATCCACAGCCATCAGAGCCCTGATCAAAGAGCTGGTATCCGAGGAAAATCCTAAAAAGCCTTTGAGTGACAACAAAATTGCTGGTTTGCTGGGAGATCAGGGGATCAAAGTTGCCAGAAGAACCATCGCCAAATATCGCGAATCGATGAATATTCCACCATCGAATGAACGCAAGCAACTTATCTGAGCCTTTATACCACAAATCGACCAGTAGATTTTTTGTCTCAGAACAGCGCCAACTGTCATTGACAGTGATAGACTTTCAATCAGGGCTGCCCATACAATCCCGGGGGCAGCCCAATGTTGAGAATCGGGATCAGCAGGAGAGCGTTACATGCAAGTCAACATCAGTGGACATCATGTAGAAGTGACTGAAGCTCTAAAAGACTACGTCACCAAGAAACTCGACCGCCTTGCCGCACACTTTGACCAAATCACAAACGTTCAGGTCACCCTGAGTGTTGAGAAATTGAATCACAAAGTGGAAGCGACTCTGCATATACGTGGGGCGGATATCAATGCAACCGCTGAGGCTGAAGATATGTACGCTGCCATTGATGACATGTCGGACAAACTGGATCGACAACTCGTTAAACACAAAGAGAAGACGCTTGACCGGCTTCAGGGTGCCAGTGGCCGCCTGTAAGCAACGATCGTTGTATGATTATCGATAATATTCTCACCCCCGGGCGCACCCTCTGCGGTGTGCAGGGGGCCAGCAAAAAGAAAATCCTGGAAATCATTGCGGAAATCATCAGTGAACATGTTCCCGCCATAAACACCAAGGATCTATTTAACAGCCTGATTAGCAGAGAGCGACTCGGTACTACCGGGTTAGGCGGCGGTATTGCCCTGCCTCACTGTCGCTCCAGTGCCTGTCAGCACCCTACTGGACTGTTGATTAAACTGTCTGAACCTGTCGATTTTGATTCTGTGGATAAGCAGCCTGTCGATCTGGTTTTTGCACTCATAGTTCCGGAGGAGAACACTCAGGAGCACTTAAACATATTGCAAGCCCTGGCTGAACGCTTTCAATCCGAAGTGTTACTCAGTCAGATGCGCGCAGCAGAAACACCCGAAGCGCTATACAGCATCATCTGTCGCCCTGTCTAACGGAGACAAATGAAAAACATTTTGCATGCCTGTCTGGCAACAGAGGCAGGCAAAATGTTTTCTGCTTCACCTAACCTCTTCTTTCTCCCTTCCAGGTCACCGCCCCAGTGCATATTTCTCCGTCAAAACTGCATGCGATAGAAATATCCGGACTATGCTTGAAATAAAAGAAAGCGACTGGTTCTAATCTCATTGGGTTTTGATAGACTTGCCTCACCCGGAATCAGGTGAGATGCCTGTCTCATGAGACGCCATACTCCTGCTTACTCATGAGCCTGAATATGGCCGGTGTTCGTCAGCCTCCAAAGGCATTATCAGGCATTACCTGTTATTGAGAGCGACGTTAAACCAGATCCAGCTCAGCCACGATCATGAAAAACAATCAGGCAAACTGTTTACACGGTCAAAAAATCGGGAAGGACACACCATGAAATTGATCATTATCAGTGGGCGTTCGGGCTCCGGCAAAAGCTCTGCCCTTCATGCCCTGGAAGATGAAGGTTTTTATTGTGTAGACAACCTGCCAGCCAGCATGCTTAATGACCTGCCTGCCAACCTCAAGAGTAGCCTGGGTGAGCCACCCCGCATGGCCGTGAGCCTGGATGTCAGAAATGTACCTGGAGCTCTGGAACGTTTTCCAAAACTGCTGGATAAATTAAAAAAACAAGGCGTTGAATGCCAGGTCGTCTTTCTGGACGCAGACAGCGACAGTCTGATGAAGCGATACAGTTCAACCCGCCGTCGCCACCCTCTCAGTAATGACGAAGTCTCATTAACTGAAGCGATAAACCTGGAAAAAAAACTGCTGGCTCCTTTGGCAGAAGAAGCCGATATCAGGCTCGACACCTCCCCCCTGTCGGTTCATGAAATAAGAGAACAAATCCGTCAGCGTGTGTGTGGATCCAACAGTAAAAGCATGACACTGATGATCCAGTCCTTTGGCTTCAAGCATGGTATGCCCATTGATGCTGACTATGTTTTTGATGTGCGCTGCCTGCCCAACCCTTTCTGGGTAGAAGCACTCAGACCTTATACGGGTCAGGATCAACCTGTTAAAGATTTTCTTGCCGCAGAACCCATGGTGGATGAGATGTTTGAAGATCTCAGCACATTTGTGGAAAAATGGTTACCAAAGTTTGAATCTGGTCAGCGCAGTTATCTGACCATTGCGATCGGATGTACGGGTGGGCAACACCGTTCTGTGTTTATCAGCGAAAAATTGGGCGAGTGGCTCAAAGAACGTTTTGACTGCGTACAGGTCAGACATCGGGAGCTTTCCAAATAATGATCGAGAAGCAGATCACCATTATTAATAAACTCGGCCTTCACGCACGTGCAGCATCCAAATTTGTTTCTACTACGTCAGCTTTTGCCAGCCAGGTAAAGGTTAGTTTTAATGGTCGAGAAGTAGATGGAAAAAGCATCATGGCCGTGATGATGCTGGCTGCAGGAAAAGGTTCGGTCCTTGACTTAACCTTTGAAGGTCATGATGAAGAAGAAGCCTGTACGGCGTTGTGCAATCTGATCAATGATTTTTTTGAAGAGGGTGAATAGTCATCCTCCTCATTAGTCAATCTCTGTTTATACTGGTATTTCCAATAGTCTGAGCTGATTGAAAAAATAAACAGGCTCAGTGCAAACAAACAACAAACCATTGCATACGAACATACTGAGTCTGACTGTGCAGGCTTGATCGTATCCAGAACAGAAGGTCGTTAATCTGACACTTCTGCCGAAAGAGTCGAGCACGCATCTATGGTACAGCAGCTACAACTGAGTATCGGAGACAAGGCATTTCAGGAGCTCAACGAAGCCCTGGAGCATGGCGTTTCTCCTGAGCTCAGGCGTATGCTGAATGGTCTTCCAGCACCGGATGCAGCCCACCTGCTTGAATCCTCTCCTCCCAAACTTCGCAGTCTGCTTTGGCGCCTGATTGATCGCGAAATGGAAGGCGATGTATTGCAGGAGCTAAGCGATGAAGTCCGGCAGTTCTTCCTCGACAGAATGAATGTGGCAGAGTTGAAAGCCATTACTGAAGGCCAGGATGTCGATGACATTGCCGACCTTCTGCAACAACTGCCTGGCACTATCACGCGAAAAGTCCTGGATTCCATGGACAGCCAGGACAGACAAAGGGTGGAAGTGGTTCTTTCCTACCCCGAAGACACCGCAGGCGGTCTGATGAATACTGATGTCATCACAATCCGTCCCAGTAGCACCCTGGATGTTGTCTTACGTTACCTCAGACGCCATCAGGACATTCCGGAGATGACAGACAGCCTGTTTGTCGTCAATCGCAGAGACGAATACATTGGTGCTCTCCCTTTATCAGTTCTTCTGACCACAGACCCTTCAGCCACTGTTTTTGATGTGATGCAAAGCGATCTGGAACCCATCGCAGCGGATATGGAAGACAGTCAGGTCGCACAGCTGTTTGAACGTCAGGATCTGGTATCGGCCCCCGTCATTTCACAACAGGGCCAGTTGCTGGGTCGTATTACCATTGATGACGTTGTGGATGTTATCCGGGAAGAAGCTGAACACTCCATGATGAGCATGGCGGGCTTGGATGACGATGAAGACACCTTTGCCCCGGCACTGAAGACAGCCCGCCGACGAGCTGTCTGGCTGGGTATTAACCTGATCACAGCATTTATTGCTGCTTCCGTCATAGGTGTGTTTCAGGCAACCATCGACAAAGTCGTCGCCTTGGCGGTACTTATGCCAATCGTTGCAGGGATGGGCGGCAATGCGGGCGGCCAGGCTCTGACCCTGGTGATACGGGGGATGGCATTAGGACAGATCAGCAAAACCAATCTTCGATGGCTGCTCAGTCGCGAGCTGATGGCAGGCTTTCTCAACGGTATACTTTGGGCTGGACTGGTTTCCCTGATTGCTTATTTATGGTTTCAGGACCCTATCATTTCACTGGTTATCGCCTGTGCCATGGTCATTAACCTCAGTACTGCGGTAATAGTCGGTGCTAGCCTTCCCGTCATTCTCAAGTCCCTGAATATCGACCCCGCTTTGGCTGGCACGATAATACTAACTACGGTCTCTGATGTGGTCGGCTTTTTGTCCTTTCTCGGATTGGCCACTTTGTTTTATAGCTAGATCTAAAATCGAACCTTCTGGTGCCCCATCTCCTATCTAGAAAATTGACTTGCCGCCCATAAATATAATTCTTAAATAACATTTATTTGAACTTTACAGAGCCTTACCTCTCTAACCAATCTTACTGCCTTATTAAAGTCAGGACAAAAATAAAAATGCACTGCTACAAAAACTTATTATTGGGCTGCTTATTGACCCTGAACTCTCTTTCTGTTCTTTCAGAAACAGTTTTAATTGATTACTTATACTCGATTCTGCAGTTTTTAGCGTTTGACGAAGGAAGATTCTTGTGGACTGCGGAACCAGTCTACTACTGTGACTCTTGTGCCAAGCCTAGCGAGGTACAATCAACATCACAGCAGCAGGCTGGC
>NZ_JBPCXO010000290.1:0-10375 GCF_051008435.1 Endozoicomonas sp.
AAATACTTGAAACATTATCTGGGCTGGCGGCGGCTATTGACAGAAGCTGACAAGTTAACAGGTGAGCGTCTTTCTGAAAAAATTGTAGAACACTGGTTCAAACAACAGATAAAAGCAACTTAGCCCTTTGCACCTGGTGTACCGCCCTTTCCTTTGATGCATGTGGACACTACCTGGAAGTTCCAGGAGATGATCAGCTTTCGTGACCGTATTTCTAAAGAATATGGCATGGAGTTGCTGGTTCATACCAATGAAGAAGGTCGTGCAGCCAATGTTAATCCGTTCGATCATGGTTCGGCTAAGTACACCGACACCATGAAAACTCAGGCGCTCATAAGAGCATTTTAGGACATCCACAAATTTTTGAGTTAATGAAATCCAAGGGGGCAGTTCTTGCATTGTGCATAGAATAAAAATGAACCCCCAGGCAGTTTGGTCTATGTTGGTTTACTCATGTTAGAATCATTGCAGGCCAAGCCAATGCAACAGCAGCCAATTATGAAAAGTTTTCCGATCAGTGTAGAAAATTATCTCGCAGAAGAGCAGGAATCTGAAGTAAAGCACGAATATGTCAATGGCTATATTTATGCCATGGTGGGGAGTAGTCGTCGACATAACCTTCTCAATGTTACTTTGACAACGCTATTTAAAATGCATCTTACTGGTACTGGGTGCCAGGTTTTCGCATCTGTTATGAAAGTCAAAGCCGGTGCCAGTACCGATGATATATTCTTTTACCCTGATGTGGTGGTGAGCTGTAGTAGCAATAGCCAGAACCCTTATATTGAAGAAGAGCCAAAGCTGATTGTAGAGATCCTGTCGCCAAGCACGGAAAAGTACGATCGTTTAGCGAAACTGGATGCCTATACTAAAATTTCTTCTCTTGAAGAGTATTTGCTGGTTGACCAGAACGATTTGAAGATTGATCTTTACCAACATGACAAAGGGCAATGGAAATTGACCCGTTACAGTCAAGGTGATGAGCTGCATCTTTCATCTATCGATTATTCAGTGGCTGTGAGTACGATCTATCAGGATGTTATCGGAACTATCTGAGGTTTCGGTGTCAGGAACACCGGGGGCAGTTCTTGGATTGTGAAAGGTTCCAGCAATCAAAAATTGAAGTGGTGGTGTATGAGCCTGTGCTGGAAAAGTCTGAATTTTTCCACTCAAAGGTGATTAACGATCTCGAAGCCTTTAAACAAATGTCGGATGTGATTGTTTCTAGCCGGATGGTAGGAGATCTGTCTGATGTGGCTGAGAAGATTTATACCCGCGACTTGTTTGGGACGGATTAAAAACACGTTGTGTTTTGCTTAACATTTAGCTTGAGATAGCTATCTGGTTTCAAGGCAATCTCCGGGAATTTTTGTAACAGCTTCTTATCCCATGTAACAAGTGGGCAGTTTATCTTTTTGGCTACTGCTACAAACAGTGCATCGTAGGCAGGGTGTTTGGCGAAGGTGGCTATTTCAAGAGCGTTGAACCATAAGTGCTTACTACTGGTAACAGAGGTTATCAGAGCTTCGGCTCGCTCCATTGCCTGTATTGCTTGTTGCAGGCTTAATTTCTGGTGTGTGACCCATTGCCATGCAACATTACTGAACTCGGTACGGAACAGGTCGGGTACATGGATTTCGTCTGTTCTTTCCAAAACCGCTAACGCTTCCTGTCTATGCGTTGGCTCATTGAAAAGCGCGTAGGCAAATACCATTGTGTCGATAACAGCAGTACTCATGGCCTGCCCTCATGGCGCCAGACATCCATGCTTTCAGCTGGGGTTTCCGGGAGCTCATCCCAACTGTCTTTAATGGCTCTAATCACTAGTGACTTTTGCTGGTAACGGGTTTCGAGCAGTTCTCTGACTTCTTGTTCCATAGAGCGATTGCTTGCTTTGGCACTGGCTTTCAGTCGATCTATAAGGTCGGCTGGTAGATTACGAATGGTGAGTGTTGCCATGACTGTCTTCCTATCTCAGTGTTACCAGTAGAATGCTAGCACAGTGCAAGCAGTCTGCTACGTTTCATATTATTATTTTTAAGTTATTTTCTATTTTTATGACTCAGTTTAAAAATCTGATGAAGTCTTCAGGCCTGGCGAACAATTGAACAGGAATGTACTGCTGGTAGCAGGAAAAATCATTGTCGGTAGTAAAAACAGGGATTTGGTACTTTATGTACTTTATGCCCATTATGACAATCAAATAAAGGTGTTTATAACCGCAAGCTTTTGTGCGGCTAGCCAATTTTCAAGACACCTTCTTTGTCCAGTTTGATGAATGATTTTATAATGGCTTCATTTTCTAACAATATAGATTCTATCGCAGCGAGCTTTACATTCCCTGTGGTAAGGTAAATCAGTTTTGGCGGATAGCCATGTTGGGTTGCAAAGTAGAGAAAATCTTTGTCTTTACTGACAATGGTCATCTGATGCTTTTTTGCATAACACCAAATCTCAATATCGGGTGAGTTATCCAGCTTTGAATGCAAAACATGCAGGCTTCCGGGATAGGTGTCTTTGATTCTAGCAACGAGTTTTGGGGAAAGGTTTTCATCCAGCAGGAGCATCAGGCGGCACCAGGTAACTGATTGGCTGCGTAGAGCAATGCAGCCTTAATCTGTTCAGCCAGAAGGTTAGGGTGTTCATCCAGTATTTCAGCCTGTGTCATACCATTTGCCAGCATTTCAAGTATGTCAGTGACTGTTATTCGGGTCCCTTTAATGCAGGGTTTTCCAAAACGTTTTGCCGGATCAACTTCAATATGTTGTAAATAATCTTCCTTATTCATGTCTTTCTCCTGAATGAGCCAGAAAACATTTTACAGCAAGCTAACAGCTCATATATTGTCTTTCAATTTTTAATACAGATCCCAGTCTAGCTGGTGTTGTTGAGATATTCCAAGTACATATCATGACTATCAAAAAAGCCAAAAAAGCCAAAAAAGCCGTCTTCCCCGCTGCAGGTATGGGTACACGATTTATCCCTGGCACCAAAGCCTGCCCCAGGAAAGATTTTTAGAAAGTTTTTAGAGCATTTGCTATTGGTGACTCAGGTTATGTGTAAGGTTCCAGCGATCACAATATTGACCCGAAACCCAAACCTATGACTTTATCCTTCATTTCGATCAACTGGGTTGACTCTTTTTTTGCTCTGGAACAGAAGCATGCCTCATCTATCAGTCGATTGCTGGCACCAGCGCTTTGAAAACCATCAAAAAACGTTAACTGTGCTGGAGTCTGCAGTGGTTGTTGTTCAGGCCTCACCAGATGACCAGCTTTATCGTGTTGCTTTGATCCAATCGTTTAAATACAGTTGGGAATTGGTTTGGAAGGTGATGAAGGATTACCTGACCTAACCCGGATATTTCGTAAATTCGCGTGCGCCCTCGCTTGCCCCTTGCGGCACTGAGGAAGCTTGGCTCAATCGACCGTACACACCAGTACGGCGCTCAATCGCCAAATTCCTTAGTGCCACAGGGAATTACCGTGCAGGATCTGACATTGATATTGCACTTTGGCTTGATAGCAGTGACCCTCTTCTGATCGAACGGATAGCATTGGCGCTGGATGAGCTGCCAACGCCTTATCTGTATGATGTCATCGATTACAATTCGATCACTCATTACCCCCTGAAAGCGCATATTGATCGCTATGGTAGAAAGCTGAAACTTGAATTGCTCGGGGTGGAGAGTTAAAAGAGTCTGGGGGACAAACGCTTGCAAGTTAGGTCACTGGTTGCGACCAGTCTTCAACCTGTAAGCCGGGCACTCTACAAAACTCCCTGACGTTATTGGTAATAACAATCAATTCCTGACTTCGAGCATGTCCGGCTATCATATTGTCATAACTACCAATCGGCTGACCGTAAGTTTTCAGAAAGTGTCGAATTTCAGCAGAGTGTTCTGCCGCATCTTCATTAAAATCCAGCACAGGAATAGCGCTCAGAACGGTATTCAGTTCTCCCAGTTTTTTCTCCCGCAGCGCTTCTGGTGTACAGCAAATGCCAAACATAAGTTCGTCAACGGTGACTGCCGATATAAACATGCGACCATTGTTAGTTTTGAAATGCGCTCTGATACTACCCGTATCGTAACCTCGCAGGATGTGAATCAACACATTAGTGTCAAGCAAGTATCTCATTATGCCCAATCCCCAAAATCACGTTCTTGTGGTAAAGGCTGCTCCCTGTCGGGGTAATCCGGGCAGGCCGTGAGGTTGTCAAAAAATAAGTCCCAGTCAACGTCTATAGGCGAAATGGTCAATGTGTTTCCTTGTCGCTGGATATGAACGTGCTTTACATTGTCTGAAAACGCGAATTCCTTGGGAATACGGACAGCCTGAGTTCTGTTGTTTTTGAAAATAGTCGTTCTCATCTTTAACTCCCTCTTGTATATACCTTTGTATATACTAGATTGAAAAGTCAGACCTTGTCCAAAAAAAACTCTGGACCTGAAGAATTAAACCCAACTTATCAGGTTGCAAGAAAGACATGTACGCTCTATATTCATTAACGTACATGTCTTTATGGAGAATTTCTAATGCCTGCTCGTACAGAATCTGCTAGTGAACCTCATGAAAATGAGGTCACACTCACACAATTACGAAAGAATATCTATCAACTGGTTGATGAAGTCATTGCATCGGGTAAACCTCTGACACTCAATCGTCGTGGCTGCTCACTTAGGCTCGCCGTTGTGTCGCCAGCGCAAACCAAGCTGGGTAACCTGAAAAATCGTGACACTCTCATTGGCTCCGTTGAAGATCTGGAAAATGAACAGTTTCAGCAGTGGGAGGCTGATCATGGTTTTGATTGATACGCATATTGCGGTATTCCTCCATGCAAACGAGCTAGGAAAACTATCCAGAGGCGCCTGTGACGTGTTGGAATCCCATGATATTGTATTGCCCGAAATAGCAAGACTTGAGTTGCAATACTTATATGAAATCAACCGAATAGCCTATCCACCTGAGCAGATTGTTGCAGATCTTTATGGCGATATAGGGCTTGCCTCTTCAAATACGCCTGTAAACAGCCTGATTCAAACCGCTATCAATATTCATTGGACAAGAGATGTTTTTGATCGATTGATTGTCGCTGATGCGCTGTTCAGAAACTGTTCTCTTGTCACCCGAGATAACAAGATCATTGAGCACTTTCCCAAAGCCTTAAGTGCGCGTTAGTTTTTCTTAGTATCAGCAAGAACTACGGATTAAGGCTGTAAGGCTGTAAGGCTGTAAGGCTGTAAGGCATTATTTTAATTACCACGTTATTTATCAAGCCAATATAAATGTTAAGTAAGACTATTTCTGGCCTTAGCCGCTGGTATTATTATCGTCAGCCTAGTGCACTCAATCCAAAAAACGGGTTATCTCGTGACGATGGATTTGACTGGAAAGCAACTGATGATGATCCATACTTTTCTGTTAAACCTTTAAAGGGTCCAATGCCACAGGGTTGGTATATGTTAGAGGTAAGCGTTCGCTCTTCGGCTCCCTCTCTCGATGGCAGGCTTTATTTCAATACAGGTCAAGGGTATACAGAAGATCAGGCTTTCAAGTTACCTCTAAAGTCTGGAAGACTGTTTAAAAAAATTGTTTATTTTGATCGTAAAGTAAATTCATTACGATTTGACCCATGCACAGGCCCAACCAAGTTTACCGTTGAGCATTTTTGTTTTTGCAAGCTCACTGCTGGTAAAGCCCGAAGCCTGATGGTTAATAAAGTTAAGCGCTGGCACCCGGAGTATAAGCTGAAAGCTTGAAGCTTGAAGCTTTGAAGAAAGCCTATTCTGATTGTTTTCAGCAAACTCCATTATCAGCGACTTATCAACAATGGATAGAGCATTATGAAACACCACTGTTTGGTAACCAGTCCGCCCTAAGGAATGAAGCTTCTGGCTTTTCATACACGCCTCTTATCTCTATCGTTATGCCTGTTTATAACGTAGCAGAGGAGTATCTGAGGAAAGCTATTGAATCAGTTCAAGACCAAGTTTACCCAAATTGGCAGCTTTGCATTGCTGATGATTGCTCGACAGAGCCTCATATTAAAAAAGTGTTGGATGAATTCCAATCTTCCGACTCACGGATAAGCGTTAAGTACAGAGAACAAAACGGCCATATATCCAAAGCCAGCAATTCCGCTTTATCGCTAGCAAGCGGTGAGATTATTGCTTTGCTGGATCATGATGATACCCTGGCACCACATGCACTCTTTTGTGTTGTTAAAGCATTCAATGAAAACTCAGAGATTTCGTTTATCTACAGCGATGAAGATTTTATTGATGAGCAGGGTCACCGCCTGAGACCTCATTTTAAATCCCAGTGGAATCCCGAGTTATTGAGGGCTCACAACTATATCACTCATCTTGCTGTAATCCGTAAAAGACTGATAGATGAAGCAGGTGGTTTTCGTGTTGGCTATGAAGGTGCACAGGACTATGATTTATTTCTTAGATTAACGAAACATCTACCCCCTGATCAGATTCACCATATTCCACACATCCTCTATCATTGGCGTGCCATAGAAGGATCGACTGCCGCAGACTCAAATTCAAAGAATTATGCTACAGAGGCAGGTTTGAAGGCATTGCAAGATCAGCTTATAAGTGACCGTTCTATTAAAGTTAGTCATGACCAACCAGCTAATTTTTATCGAGTGGATTCTACTCTGCCAGAACAACCTCCATTAGTGAGTCTTATTATACCCACACGAAATGCTTTAGACGTTTTAAAGCCCTGCATTGAGAGTATTCTGGAAAAAACGGACTACCCGAATTATGAGGTTATTATTGTTGATAATCAAAGCGATGACCCTGAAGTGCTTTCCTGGCTTGGCGACATTTCGAAAAATAAAAAAATTCGCGTTATTCATTACGATGCCCCCTTCAACTACTCTCTGATTAATAATTTTGCAGCCAAGCGAGCCTCAGGTGAAATTATTGGCCTTATCAATAACGATGTTGAAGTTATCAACTCTAACTGGCTTTGTGAGATGGCTTCATTAGCCATTCAGCAAGATAATGGCTGTATCGGAGCAAAGCTGTATTATCCCGATGGCGACATTCAACATGCAGGCGTTATCCTGGGTCTTGGAGGCTACGCTGCACATTCACACAGAGGTTTACCAAGAGATCACCCTGGTTATTTTAACAGAGCTAACATCCGTCAGAACCTTTCTGCCGTAACGGGTGCTTGTCTGCTGGTTCGAAGGTCGATCTTCGAAGAAGTTGGTGGTCTTAATAAAGATTTTACAGTCGCCTATAACGATGTAGACTTCTGCCTTAAGGTTCAAACATCGGGTTATCGAAATGTTTTCACCCCCTTTGCTGAGCTTTATCATCACGAATCCAAAACACGAGGCTATGATGATACGCCAGAAAAGCAGGCTCGTTTTCAAGCGGAAAAAGATTTGCTCTTTATGAAGTGGGGTAAACTACTTGAGAACGATCCATACTATAGCCCGAACCTGTCACGATCCCATGAAGACTTTTCTATTAGAGCCTGAGTATGTCACCACTATTTTTTATTCATGTCCCTAAAACTGCAGGCACCAGTTTTCGTAAAGCTGCTGAGCATTACTTCTCAAAAGAGAAAATCTGTTATGATTATGGTGAAAAACAGCCTGAAACATCACCACTGATTAGAGAGTTCGTTTACCAAAAAAACGACTTATTTGGCTTAAAAAGCACCCTAAAACAACATAATATCAGTATGCTGGGTGGCCACGTCTCTGCTCGCAGGTTTGCACCAATTGTGAATCAGGATCGTATTTTAACTTTTGTCAGAGAGCCGGTTTCCAGGTTAGTCTCCGAATTTAAGCACTTTAAGCGCCACTATAACTTTCAGGGTGAGCTAGCAGATTTCATTAAGCGACCTGAGTTCGTTAACCGCCAATTCCGAATGCTTCAGGGTTATCCACCCCATATGTTGGGTTTTATTGGGATTACAGAACACTATTCTGAATCGCTAAAGCTGTTTAACCACCTCTACCAAGTCGACTTGCAAGACCTTTCATTAAATATGGCGGGTAAGGAAAAAGCACCAGCGCATGCTTTAGATGAAGCACTTATTAGAGAAATTAAAAAACTGAATAGACAAGAAATCGATCACTATCAAAAGTGTTGTGAACTGTTTTACCAGCGTATCAATTTGCTCAAAGATAATTTGCCATTCACACATGGCCAAATTGGTGGCTATGAAAATGGCAAACTATTTGGTTGGGCATTCAATAATGAAGTGGCAGATGAACCTATTGATCTATCCATCCTAGTCAATAACAAGCCAGTAGCAGATGCTTTGGCATGTGAACGCAGAGCCAATCTGTTGCAGTTCAATGTGCCCCGAGATGCTTTTATTGGCTTCAGTGCTAAGGTAGGCTCGCTAAAGGCGGAGGATCAGGTACGGGTTATTGTTAAAAATACTGGTCAAGAATTAGTCAATAGCCCGAAATTTATCGCCTAAAGATTCACAGGAAAAATTAAAGATGCATTCAAGCAATTCCTAGCCACAATGCCACCAGACGGGTAATTTCTGACATCTGACGTGAGCTCAGGTGCCCTATAGGGTTACCCATTTTATCTGCTTTTATCGTGGTGATTTTATCAATCATTACCTGTGAAGGTGTGATTAAACCATTATGATCATCTTGATATACGTTGTATCTGAACAAAAGGGTATCTCGAATTTCACTGGTAATCGGTAAAATAGTTACTGACGGGTGCTGATCAAATAAATCTGACTGTAAAATCAGAGCGGGACGAGGTTTTCCATAATCCCCTTTTATGGCTACAGCCATTATATCTCCCCGTCTCATGACCAACCCCCGTCATCTGAAAGGTGCTCAATCCAGTCTAATGTATCCTTTTCTGCAGGGTCATTTTTGAGACTGACTGACTGTTTTCTGCACTCTTCTGCAAAACCTTCCTGCCGGGTATCAGGCACCCAGATTTGCACGGGCCGAAAGCCAGCTTCCCGTAATGCGTCACGATGGCGTTTTACTCTCTGTCTGGCACTGTCAGAGTGACGTTCAGTTGGCATATTTGACCCCTTTATTGTTTCATGTAACGTAACATGTAACATAGCAAAGGGCTTACGTATGTCAAATAAGGGGGATTTTACAGAATAACCCCTTATCCAAACTATCAACATTTTGAATTAATCTGGCGGCTCACATTCCGTTGATCGCTGTTTCGAATATTGCCCACAATCGACGGGCGGTAGCGTAAAAAACTGTATAGCTTCAGAGCTGTAGAGCTGTAAAGTTTTTGACCTTACAGCCTTACAGCCTTACAGCCTTACAGCTCTCACATGAGTTTATACATGTTATCCCAAGAAAAACTAACCCATCTAAAACAACTCGAAGCCGAGTCCATCCACATTATCCGTGAAGTAGCCGCCGAGTTCGATAACCCGGTTATGCTCTACTCCATCGGTAAAGACTCTGCTGTCATGCTGCATCTGGCTGCCAAAGCCTTTGCACCTGGCATACCGCCCTTCCCTTTGATGCATGTGGACACTACCTGGAAATTCCAGGAGATGATCAGCTTTCGTGACCGTATTTCTAAAAAATATGGCATGGAGTTGCTGGTTCATACCAATGAAGAAGGTCGTGCAGCCAATGTTAATCCGTTCGATCATGGTTCGGCCAAATACACCGACACCATGAAAACTCAGGCGCTCAAACAAGCTCTGAATCAGTACAAGTTTGATGCCGCTTTTGGTGGTGCTCGCCGGGATGAAGAAAAATCCCGGGCTAAAGAGCGGGTTTATTCTTTCCGTGACAAGAACCACCGTTGGGACCCCAAAAATCAGCGTCCGGAACTTTGGAATACCTATAACGGTAAAGTTGAGAAAGGTGAGAGTATTCGTGTCTTCCCTCTTTCCAACTGGACTGAGCTGGATATCTGGCAGTATATCTACCTTGAAAACATTGAAATTGTGCCTCTTTACTATGCAGCTGAGCGCCCTGTAGTAGACCGTGACGGCACCCTGATCATGGTAGACGACGACCGTATGCCTTTGCGAGAAGGTGAAGAACCTGAAATGAAATGGGTTCGCTTCCGCACACTGGGATGCTACCCACTGACCGGAGCCGTTGAATCACAAGCCGACACCTTGCCAGAGATCATTCAGGAAATGCTTCTGACCAAAACCTCAGAGCGCCAGGGTCGTGTAATTGACCATGACTCTGCCGGGTCTATGGAGAAGAAGAAGATCGAAGGGTACTTCTAAAACGCTTTGGCGTTTTAGAAAAGCGGCTGTAAGGCTGTAAGGCTGTAAGGCTGTAAGGCTGTAAGGCTGTAAGGCTGTAAGGCTGTAAGGCTGTAAGGCTGTAAGGCTGTAAGGCTGTAAGGCTGTAAGGCTGTAAGGCTGTA
>NZ_JBPCXO010000291.1:0-9210 GCF_051008435.1 Endozoicomonas sp.
GGGGGCTTTTACAGGTTGGCTGATGAAAAGTGAGGGGTTGCAACAGAAATAGCCTTCAGGAGACGATTGATTTGTAAGGATCAAAATTTCTGAAGGATCAGACATGTGTGCAACACCCTCACTACGCCCTATGTTCGCATTTCCTGGTTGGGTAATCGACAACATTGATATTGAATGGGAAGCCTCTGAAGCGATTGTCCATCTACGAAGAGATGGTCGTATACACCAGATCAGATGCAGTCAGTGTCACTTCACGATGGGTAAGATGCGAGAGAAGGAGCGAGAGAAGGAGCGAGAGAAGGAGCGAGAGAAGGAGCGAAGGGTTCACGACCTGCCACTGGGAGCTATTAGTGTACGGTTACGCTTTACTGCTCGCCAAGGGAAGTGCTCAAGCTGCGGACACTTTGAAACCTTCACACTACCGGGACTGGCCCCAAAGGCTCAGGCCACTGACCGCCTGAAACAGCATGTCAGCCACTTGTGCCGTTTCATGCCCGGTGACAAGGTGCCTGAGTTCATCGCTATATCCCACGATACAGCCAGACTCTGGGATAAAGAGAGATAAAGAAGTGCTGATGAAAACTCTCCCTGCACCAAGACTGGATGGCATACGAGCGCTGCTCATTGATGAGAAATCAATAGGCAAAGGCCATCACTATTTAACCGTTGTTCTTAATGCCGACACGGGTGAAACCCTCTTCCTGGGTGAAGGTAAACGAAAGGCAACGCTGGATCGCTTTCTGAGTAGCCTGACGCTGAAGCAAAGAGCCTGTATTCAATGTGTTGGAATAGACCGTGTTGGAATAGACCGTGTTGGAATAGACCGTGGTGGCAGCTACAAGGCATCGGTCAAAGAGCACTTGCCGGATGCCGATATTGTGTACGACAAGTTTCACATCATTGCCAACTATAACGAAGCCAACTATAACGAAGCCAACTATAACGAAGCCAACTATAACGAAGCCAACTACAACGAAGTCATAGACAAAATTCGTCGAAGGGAGTGGCGACAGGCAGAGGAAGAAGACAAACCCTTCATTAAAGGTCAGCGATAAAGGTCAGCGATAAAGGTCAGCGATTCAATCTATTCAGGAATGTAGAAAACCTCACCCCAAAGCGGGAAACCAGTCTGCATGAGCTACTGTCCATGAACGAAGATCTGAATCAAGCCTACATTCTGAAAGACATGCTTAAGCAACTATGGACGTATACTTATCAAGCCTGTGCCAGCAGGTTTCTGGATAAGTGGATAGAATTAGCCACAGACACTGGTGTTGGTGAACTAAAGCGCTTTGCAAAAGGGCTGAACAGAGCGAGGGAAGGTTTATTGTCTTACTGCCAGCATCGCATAACCAGCGCAAAGATCGAAGCATTCACGAAGCATTCACGAAGCATTCACGAAGCATTCAATGGTGTCATCAAACGCATTGTCTACAAGGCGTGTGGTTACAATGATCTTGAATATCTATATCTGAAAGTTCGCCAGGAGGCCCTGAAATGATCAGCCAACCTGCGAAAGGGCCACAAAAAGAACCTGAAGAGGTTCGGACAAGACGGGTCATAAAAGAAAAACGGATATCAGGGCCTAGACCGAGTATAATTGCGCCCTTTGATTGAAATGTATTTTCCGGGAGATATGAGTGTCCGGCCGAAACAGCCCTGAGCCCACCCAGCGTCAAGAAAAATCATCGCCCAGCGAACATTCCCCAAGAAGCGGCCATGCAAAGGGCCCTCATCCTCAGAAGAAAGCGCTGTATGATGCTCTGGACCAGTGCATGGTCCGGGATCGTTTTCCTGTTCGCCGACAGATTCAGAGATTGAAAGCCAGCGATCAGGCCGCACTGGAAAAGCTGCAGGACAAAATCGGTCGTTCCACCTCCCGGGTTCAGGCAAGGCAGCAGGCGGTTCCTGAAATCGAATACGATGAGGCGCTACCCGTAGTAGCCCGTCGTGATGAGATCAGGGAAGCGATTGAAAAGCATCAGGTGGTGGTCATTGCCGGTGAAACCGGCTCTGGTAAAACCACCCAGATTCCAAAAATCTGCCTGGAAGCAGGCCGGGGAATTTTTGGTCAGATAGGCCATACCCAGCCCAGGAGGCTGGCGGCTCGATCCGTAGCCAACCGGATAGCGGAAGAGTTAAAAGTCACCATGGGGGAACAGGTCGGCTATCAGGTTCGATTTACCGATCATGGTAATGAGAATACGCTGGTCAAACTGATGACCGACGGTATTTTGCTGGCTGAAGTTCAGAATGATCGCTTTCTGAACCGCTACGATACCCTCATTATCGATGAAGCCCATGAACGCAGTCTTAATATTGATTTCCTGCTGGGTTATCTGAAAATCCTGTTGCCCAAACGACCTGATCTGAAGCTGATTATTACTTCCGCCACCATTGATGTTGATCGCTTCTCCAGGCATTTTGATAATGCGCCTGTTATTGAGGTTTCTGGTCGTACCTTTCCGGTGGACGTCAATTATCGTCCTATGGAAGATCTGGAGTTGGAAGGTCGGGATGCGGACCAGAGAGTTCAGCAGAGCATATTGTCCTGTTTGCGGGAAATTGAAGATCAGGAAAGATCAGGTAAAGGCGGTCGGCTGGGTGATGTTCTGGTTTTTCTCAGTGGTGAGCGGGAAATCCGGGAAACCAATAAATTTCTCAAAGATGCGAGACTGGCCCACACCGAGATTCTTCCTCTTTATGCCCGACTTTCGGCAGCTGAACAGAACCGGATCTTCCAATCCCATGGTGGGCGAAGGGTCATTCTGTCTACCAACGTGGCGGAAACCTCACTGACGGTTCCGGGCATTCGATACGTTATTGATCCCGGAACAGCAAGAATCAGCCGCTACAGTGTCCGTTCAAAAGTTCAGCGACTGCCCATTGAGCCCGTATCACAAGCTTCTGCAAATCAGCGTAAAGGTCGGTGTGGTCGTGTAGCTGAAGGTATTTGCTATCGGCTTTATTCCGAAGAGGATTTTCTGGGGCGCCCGGAATTTACCGATGCCGAGATAGTAAGAACCAATCTGGCGGCGGTTATTCTGCAGATGCTCAGGCTGGGGTTAGGTGACATTGCAGCCTTCCCCTTTGTCGATGCTCCTGACTCAAAAGCGATCAATGATGGCTTTAAACTTTTGCAGGAGCTGGGTGCAGTCAGTGAGCAACGTCGTATGACCCGCATTGGTCAACAACTTTCCAGGCTGCCGGTTGATCCCAGAATGGCCCGTATGCTGGTGGAAGCGGATAAAAACCGTGCCCTTAGTGAATTGCTCGTTATTACCAGTGCCCTGGCTATTCAGGATCCCAGAGAGCGCCCGGCAGAGAAGAAGCAGGCTGCGGATCAGCGACATCGTGAACATTATCACGACGACTCGGACTTTATGAGTCTGGTTCAGCTCTGGAGTGCCTATGAAGAGCAGCGTCAGGAACTTTCCCAGAACCAGCTGCGCAAATACTGCAAACAGCAGTTTCTGTCGTTTATGAGAATGCGTGAGTGGCGGGACCTGCATCGTCAGTTAACACTGGCCTGTAAAGAGGTAGGCCTGAGCGTAAATGAGGACGAGGCTAACTACGCTGACATTCATAAATCGCTATTGGCCGGTTTGCTTTCTCATCTGGGCAGTAAGGATGATGATGCGGATTATATGGGGGCGCGGAACCGTCGCTTTTATATTTTCCCGTCTTCAACGCTTTATAAGCGTAAGCCTAAATGGGTGATGACGGCTGAGCTGGTGGAAACATCCAGACTGTTTGCCCGCACCAATGCCAAAGTGGAGCCTCAGTGGATTGAGCCTGTGGCAGGTCACCTGGTCAAAAGAAATTATTTTGAACCTCACTGGGAAAAGAAAAGAGCCCAGGTGGTGGCTTATGAGCAGGTCACTTTGTATGGCCTGATTATTGTGGGTCGACGCCGGATCAGTTATGGCTTGATTGATCCGGTCGTGTCCCGCGAAATTTTTATCAGGGAAGCTCTGGTAGAAGGCCATTATCAGTCACAGGGTCCGTTTCAATCCCATAACCTGTCGTTGATTCAGGAAGTGGACGAACTGGAAGCCAAGTCCCGACGCAGGGATATTCTGGTTGACCCGGAAACCCTCTATCAGTTCTACGATGAAAAACTGCCAGCGAATATTCACAACGGTGCCGGTTTTGAAAAATGGCGAAAGGGTGCTGAGAAAGAAGACTCTCAGCTTCTGTATCTCACCAAAGAGTACCTGATGAGGCACGATGCGGGTGAGATCACTGAGAACAAATACCCTGACCGGTTTCGCTGGGAAGGGTTGGAACTTCCCCTGACGTATCATTTTGAGCCAGGCGCTCAGGATGATGGAGTGACTCTGACTTTACCCGTGCAGGCACTCAGACTGTTGCCAAAACACCGCTTGGAATGGCTGGTACCTGGCATGCTCTACGACAAGTGTGTGGCTCTGGTCAGAGCATTGCCAAAAGTCGTTCGCAAAAATTTTGTGCCAGTGCCTGATTATGTTCGTGGCGCCATGGATTCCATGTCTACCTGTGATGAGCCATTAACCGATATTCTTGGCCATCATCTGCATCGTATGTCCGGTGTTCGCATTCTTGAAGAACATTGGGATACAGCTGATCTGTTAGATCACTTGAAGATGAATTTTCGCCTGATCGATGAGAATGGCAAAGTGCTGGGGCAGGGCCGGGACCTGATCAAACTGAAAGAGCAGTTTGGCCGGGAATCTGAAGACAGTATGAGACGATTAACCGATAGCTCACTGGAGCAGGAAGGTCTGAAAGACTGGAGTTGTGGAGAGCTGCCGGAAGAAATTACCCGCAAAGTGGGCGGCCTGGTGCTTAAAACCTATCCAGCTCTGGTTGATCAGAATAGCTCTGTGGCGGTAAAGCTGTTTGAAGATAAAGCCATGGCCGAAGCCACGTACCGTGTCGGGCTGACTCGTCTGCTTCAGTTCAAGCTGTCCAGTCAGCTGAAGTTTGCCCTGTCGAAGATGAAGCATCTGAAACAGGTGAAGCTGCTGACCACGGGGATCATTCAGGCCAGGGCTTTGGAAGAAGATTTACAGGCCTTCCTGATCTCGGAAGTCTTTGTCCGTGACCCAGCCCTGTTGTCTGAAAATAAGGGGCCAAGAAACGAGGCTTCATTCAAGGCTCTGATTGAAGCACGAAAAGCTCATCTGGTGCCGTTTGCTGAAGAAATGGATGGTCTGCTTTTCGAGATTTTCCAGAAGGCTCACAACGTCAGCAAAAAACTGAAGGGTAAAATATCCTTTGACCGGGCTTTTTCGCTGTCCGATATCAAACAGCATCTGGTTCAGCTCATCTATCCCGGATTTCTCTGTGATGCCGGTATTGAGTGGCTAAGGCACTATCCAAGGTTTCTGGAAGGTATTGAGGTGAGGCAAGAGAAGCTGCCTGCCCAAGTTAATAAAGATCGGGCCTGGTCAGAAGAACTGGCCAATCTTTATAAAGCCTGGGAAAAGCGGAAGGAAATTCATCAGAAACACAAGATGGTGGATGAAAACCTGATGCTATACCGCTGGATGCTGGAAGAATATCGGGTTTCACTCTTTGCCCAGAAGCTGGGCACCCGCTTCCCGGTGTCTGAAAAACGACTCAGGAAGCTCTGGCAAGAGGTTCAGGAAGTCTGAAAAAAGTCGTTAACCCTTGAAGAGTTTGGCAGGGAGGCCATACCATGAAAAAGCTTTTGATGGGTTTTATTCTCATTCTGGCCGCGCTGGGGTTAGGGTTGACCGTAGCCAATGAAATGGATCTTTTCGAGGAAGAAAATGATACAGAGTCTGGATACGACTATGACTCAGAAGATCTGTATCAGAACGAGACTACTTCCTATTCGGGTTCATACTCTGAAGAAGAGGAAGAGGACGAAGATGAGGAGGAAGATGAGGAGGAAGATGAGGAGGAGGAAGAAGAGTACGATGAAGAGTACGATGAAGATGAATACGATGATGACTCTGATCAGGATGACAGCATCGTAGAACAGGGCTCATAAGCCGCTAACGACTCTCTGATGATTTTCAATGAATGGGCATTTTACCGATAGGTTTAATGCCCATTTTCAGTTATTCCGTTTGATAAAAAGCACTGCTGGATCTTCCCGGTAAAAAGTGTGATCCAGGTCTTAATATTCTGACCATAGGGTAAAGAGTGTCATAAAACCTACTCTCTCCCGTCACCTCCAAGAAATATTTCCATTTCAATATACCCATCCGAAGTTAATAAAAAACAGCCATGAGCTTCTGCTGCAGCCATGAGCTTCTGCTGCAGCCATGCTCTTGAAGTTGGGAGAGGTTGTAATGCTGATTGGGCTGAAAATTATAAGAATTGCCAACACATAGCTCTTTTGAGCAATTAATAAATACAAGAACACAATTCACAAGGAGTGTTTTTAATGAAACTCAAGCCTGTTTCCCTGGCGGTAGCCGCTGTTGCTGCGGGTCTGACCCTGTCTTCTGCTCAAGCGGGTGTTGTTAAGACGGAAGGTGAAGATATTATCGTCAGCACCAAAAACGGTGGTCTTCAGTTGAAAACAGAAGACGGCGCTTTTTCTTTCAAAGTGAGCGGTAAGCTTCAGTGGGACTACGCGAATCTGGACGAGTTTGTTGCCGGTGGTAAAGACAAAGACTTTGGTTACCTGCGTCGTGGCAAACTGGGTATCAGTGGTAAGGCTTACTCTGACTGGAAATACAAGCTGGTTCTGGAATCCGATGATAATGACATCGTTCTGGATGAAGCCAACATCACTTATGGTGGTTTCAAGCCTGCTAACATCAAAATCGGTCGTTGGGGCAATGAGTTCGGTCTGGAAGACTCTGTAAGCTCTTCCTGGATCATGGCTATCGAGCGTCCACATATCTACGAAGCGCTCCGTGCCGATGGTAACAATGATTACGGTGTTCAGGTTTTTGCAGCCGACAAGAATTACCTGCTTCGTGCTGGCATGGAATACATTGGTCTGGATAAGAGCACTGACAGCGAAGAAAAACAGCAGTTTGCTTACCAGATGCGTGCGGCCTATGCACCCATCATGGAAGATGAGAGGCTGCTGCACGTGGGTTTCTCTTACTACAATTCCAACCCTGATAAAGAAACCGATGCCGCCAAGAGCTCCATCAAGTTTGCCAAGAAGGGAGCCAAGATCAAACTGTTCAACGGTACTGGCATGAACGTCAAAGACGATGCCGAGTATGCTTTCGAACTGGCGGGTCAGTTCCAGTCTCTGCAGCTGCAGGGTGAATACTTCATCCGTGATATCAAGTCAGACAATGCTAACAGCGACGTAAAAGTAACCGGCTACTATGGTCAGGTTTCTTACATGCTGGACGGTGGCAAGCGTACCTATAAAAAAGGTGAATTCAGCAAGCCTAAAGGTGGCAAGTGGGAAGCTTTCGCGCGTTACACCACAACCACTACCGATGCTGACAGTGCCATTACCCTGGGTACCAATGGTGATGACGTAGAAACAGCGTCTTACACTCTGGGTCTGAACTACTACCCGACTAAAAACATTCGCGGCATGCTGAACTATGTGCACGGTGAAGTGAAAAACCACTCTTCTTACGCGAATGAAAAAGACGATGGCAACGCTATCGTAGCTCGAGTGCAGTACGTGTTCTGATCCCCCCTTCAGTTCCTTTGTGTGTGCGTTTGGCCCTGCTTTGCAGGGCCTTTTCGTTCTTAATGTTGAGACTTTCTTACACGCTCTGTCCACCAGCGTGTTTGCTCAAGAACTTCGCTATAAGGAGAGGAACTGTTCGCGACCAAAACACTGGGGAGAGGTTTAGCCAGTGACGGAATCCAGGGAGCCAGCTTTCTGCCGAGTGTGACTCTGACAATAAATTCAAAATTTAACCACCCGGACTGCGGATAGCTGTAATCTGATAACTCTCTTAAGGCATGAGCATTGGGCAGATGCCTTTGGGTCAATGTCTCTAACGCTGTCGCCCAATCACCATGACACTCTTGCAGAATCCTGATAAACACCATGACATCCTGCAGGGAAGCATTGCACCCCTGCCCGATAGAGGCTGACACTGCATGAACTGCATCACCGAGCAACAGAATGTTCTTGCCGGAGTGCATGCGATCACAATGGACCGTGAGGTTTCTGGCAACCGGCTGATTGAATAGCTGCCTGGCTGCAGTCAGATCGATAAGGGAAGAGAGCTCGGGACATTTCTTCTGCAAGAAACTCTGAAGGTCTTCTGCGGACTGGAAAGCGTCGAGTGGGTCCTGATCATGAGGGGAAATCAACGTACCTCTGAGAATGTCTTCTCCCTGGGGTACCACCATGAGGCGCGCTTTCCTGCCAAGGTTCCAGACATGGATGTGTTCCGCAGAAACTGCCTGCATCTGGCGTTCCATAGAGCACTGAATGGTTAAGTTTCTGTAGACATTGGGAACTTCTTTCAGAGAGCTGCTGAGATGTTGCCGTTGGGCCAGCAGCTTTCTGATTGCGGAGTGGGCGCCATCCGCTGCTACCAGCTTGTCATAGTACTCTGTTCGCTGCTCGCCTTGTTTGTTCTCAAGCCTGACCCACTGTTCCTGATCGTTCAGGTCGGTACAACGGGCTTTGAATTCAATCGTGAATTGATCCCTGCTGTACTGTGATCTCAGTTCAGACAGCAGGATTTGTGTCAGACGGTTCCGGTGCGTTAGTAATAACGGTGAGCGGGCAGGAATCTTTCTAACGCCTCCTTTGGTATACAGCAATGTCCCCTGAGACCAGGTTCCGGACTGAATGACTTTGTTTTCCAGTCCCGGAATGGGCCGTAATGCTTCTAATCCACGGGACTGCAGAGAGATAGGGAAGGTGCGTTGAGAGATTAATACCTGCTCGTCCGGATCGGTCAGTTTATCGAAAAGAGTGATTCGGCAGTTTCCTCGTTGCAGAAGATAATGAGCTAATAGCAATCCTGCGGGGCCTGCACCCACGATAACGATTTTTTCTGCTTCTGTCTGAGGGACTGAATCGGGTTTCATCCTACTGCTCAATCTGATGAATCAAGAGACGTTCATGAATAATCATGGACAAAGTGAGGGCTACCGCGTCGGTATTATAAAACCAATAGTTGAGATTGACATCCTCCCCGCCCTAAAGGACGGGGATTCCTACAGCTAGACGGTCATGCCCGACCGCAAGAATGTTTCTTGCTGCGTTTACGTCACGCAGATGTTCAGCTCCGCACTCTGAACAGACCC
>NZ_JBPCXO010000292.1:0-2179 GCF_051008435.1 Endozoicomonas sp.
ATATTACTGTCGGATACGAAGTTATGTGTCATCGGCGAGAAAGCAGGGTCAGAATATTTTCGAAGCTCTGCTTATAGCTCTGAAGAATTATGGTAATCATCCTTTGCTGGGTGCTGAATAGTTACTATGGTTCATATAAAAGCGGCAAGGACATTGAAGTCCCTACCGCCTAAACTGCTTTCAGATCTTGAGATCAGTTCAACAAACCTTCAATCAGATCGGACTTGTAGTGCTGCATCCAGCCAATGGATAAACGACGGCTTCTGATAATGGTCTGCAGGTCACGCAGTGCCAGATCAAATTCATCGTTAATCACCAGGTAGTCAAACTCAGCGTAATGAGACATTTCATTCACTGCCTGATTCATACGACGCTCAATCACTGCCATATCATCGGTGCCACGACCAATCAGTCGCTCGCGCAGAGCTTCCTTGGAAGGAGGTAGTATAAAGATACTGACGGCTTCCGGCATCAGCTTGCGCACTTGCTGAGCCCCCTGCCAGTCAATTTCCAGAATAACGTCTTCACCGCTATCCAGCTGCCCCCTAACCCAGGCTTCAGAGGTGCCATAATAGTTCGTGAACACTTCTGCATGTTCCAGAAACTGGCCTCTACTCATCAGCTCCAGAAAGATTTCCTTGCTGGTAAAGTGGTAGTTCATACCATCCGTTTCACCGGGGCGAATCGGACGGGTAGTGTGGGAAACTGATACCTTCACATGGGGAGTCGACTGAACCATAGCCTTGACCAGACTGGTTTTACCCGCTCCCGAAGGGGCTGCGATGATATAGAGTTTGCCTTTATTTGCCATGATATCTCCAAACGGCATATATCTCCAAACGGCATAGTTGAGGGCTGCCGGGGATTTATTCTATATTCTGAATTTGTTCACGCATCTGCTCAATCAGTACCTTAAGGTTAACGGCACTTTGTGTCAGACCTGCGTTAATGGATTTTGAGGACAGCGTATTGGCTTCCCGGTTGAGTTCCTGCATCAGGAAATCAAGACGGCGCCCAATAGCCCCTTTCTTACCCAGTGTGTGTTTAACTTCAGAAATGTGCGTGGATAGACGATCCAGCTCTTCGTCTACATCCATTTTCTGAGCCAGGATCACCAGTTCCTGCTCCAGTCGATCAGGGTCCAGTTCAGCCTTGGCTTCCTCCAGGCGGTCCATGATTTTCTGCCGCTGGGATTCCAACAAATCAGGAAGAACTGAACGCACATTCTCTACTTCTTCGGAAATACCTTCCAGTCTCAGCTGAATGAACTTCGCCAACTCGGCTCCTTCTCTGCGACGGGTATCCGACAGCTGTACCAGAGCCATTTCAAAAGCCTTGAGGGCTGCTGCATGAACCGGAGCCATATTGGCCTCTTCATTTTTCATGATGCCGGGCCACTGTAAAACTTCCAGAGGGTTCACGCCGGACGCATTGATAAAGTAGGTCTCAACCTTGTTCACCACAGATTGCAGGGCTTCCAGAGCCGAGTCGTTGACACTCAAATGCTGCTGACCTTCTACCAGCTGCAGTTTTAATGAGCATTCTACTTTGCCTCTGTGTAAGTGCTTTCTCAATGCTTCTCGTAATGCAGGTTCTACTTCCCTGGCAGCTTCTGGCAGACGAAAATGGGGCTCCAGATAGCGATGATTGACTGAACGAATTTCCCACACCAGGCTGCCCCAGTCCTCCTGGACCTGAGTACGGGCAAATGCAGTCATACTGGAAGTCATAAGTTTCCCTATTGAAGTGATCTTACTGAGACGGCACCAAATTTCTTGATTAACCCGGTCAGGGAGCGAAACTGGAGTCACCCAGCTTTTTAAAAGCGGATGTGTGATCTGGTGATGCAAGCATACATTAACAACAAGCAGTATCAAGCCTCTATATGATGTAGCCAAAGCCCCATCCTGTGTACGCCTTAACCCTTAAAGTTACTTCTCCTAACTCTCCGGTTATAGATTCCAGCCCTGTCTTTGGAAACAATGGCTCATCATCGTCAAGGAGGACGTACTATGAAACTGAGATGGCTTGCCCTATTCCTATTATCCCTTGCCTGAATCCGTGAGTTCATGATCGTTAAATTTGCCAAAAACTCAGTAATATCAGCATCTGTAGACTAATATTTGCTCATCTGGGTTTTCACCATATAAGTGCATTTTTGTGGAACTGAAATTTGAGC
>NZ_JBPCXO010000293.1:0-15762 GCF_051008435.1 Endozoicomonas sp.
GAAAGAACGGCCCAATTATTCGATGAATTCGATTAAATAGGTCAACTATTCTCACGAATCCATCGAATAATTCGACTCGTTCTACTGAAATTTATGCTCGAAAGCATAAGTCCGACAGACTCCTAGCAGCGTTAATAAGCGAAATCTATAAGTAGTTAATATACTCGCCTTAAAAAATATTAAATCGTTGTTCTTAATTAAGGCGTTGTGCGGATGTGTTTATTAATCTTGTTTAAGAGGGCACAGAATTAATAATGACTGACGTAGTTTTTTCTCAGAAATAGCCAATGAAGAAATTAACTTTTTAATTCGTAAAGGGAGGAATAACCCTGTTTTAAATGTGGCTTTAAAGGGCCGGACGATGTATTATCGCCCGGCGATCTCAGGAGAGAGCTTCGAGCAGTGTTTCTGCTTTGCTGACTTCGAATGTTTTGGGTGGTTCAACATTCAGCAGAGTGATTTCGCCATGATCAATTATCATGGCGTAGCGTTTGGATCTGAGTCCGCCAAAACTGCCTGTTTCCATGGCCAGGTCCAAAGCTTTAGTCAAGTCACCACCCCCATCGGCAATCATGGTGATAGCCTCAGCACTCTGATCTTTGCCCCAAGCCTGCAGGACAAATGCATCATTGACGGAAAGGCAGGCAATGGTATCAATACCTTTGGCCTTAAAGTCATCGGCCAGAGCAATATAGCCTGGTAGATGAGTGTTGGAGCACGTGGGTGTAAAGGCTCCTGGTACAGCAAAAAGAACGGCTTTTTTGTCAGCAAAAAAAGCATCTGCTGCCACAGTGATCTGTTCGTTGTTACTGATCACTGTGATATCAACAGCGGGTAGTCTGTCACCTTGTTTAATCATATAGCTCTCCTGAATCTGAAAAACACCGATGCGCAAAACCATCCTATAGAAAATAGGTTACGCATAGAGTCAGGTCACTATACTCCTAAATCTTGTCGTCACCGACAGTGATCAAAAACAATTCTTTCGACTGTGTCAGCAGCCATACATCTGAATGCAAGCTCTTTGCCATTTTTATCGCAAGCAAATGCTCTCAGATCAGGCTTCAGTGAGTAAGTACACTGACTTCATCCAGCAGATCTTTCAGCTGCTCCATTTTTTCCTGGCTCAGACCCTGAGTAAGGCGGCTATAGCTTTCTTCCACCATAGGGGCCATCTCGTCCAGCAGTTTTTTGGCTTTGGGAGTGGCTTTGACCAGAATACGGCGATGGTCTTCTGATGATTTTCGGCGACTGACATAATCCTGCTGCTCGAGCCTCTGGATTATGCCTGTTAGGCTGGGGCTTAGGATACAGCAGGCATCGGCCAGCTGTTTGGTTTCCATTTCATCGGCGTCGTTCAAAACCCGCATCACTCTCCATTGTTGTTCAGTAATGGAGTGCTCTTGCAGCATGGGACGGAAGAAGCTCATGGCAGCCTCTCTGGCCTTGAGTAATTTGAGCGGTAGAGAGTCTTCGTACTTGCGCATTGTGTTCAGTTTACAGCTAATAACTATGAATGGCGGATTGTGTGCATCTTGTTCTGGATAATCAAGACAATGATGCAATTAATCACATGGTATTTATTCGTACTGGAACAATAACCGGATGATTGAGTTTATACCTCTAAAGGGGTATGTGGCCGGAAAATGTGCTTTCCTGAGGGGTATTGTCGGAGAAATCAGCATTGGATAAATACTGATTAGCAAATACTGAAATACGGCCTCGTCTACTATGTGTGTGTAAAAAATGATCAGCTGGAGTGCTTTTGTGGGTTCCGAAGAAGTAAAGGGTCAAGTGAGCACCATGGAATGTAGTGAATTTCGAACTTATCAGCAGTCCAGCGAGGATGATTCCACTCAGGCTGGATTGATGGGAGAGCCCCTGATACTAGTGGATAAGGATGATCAGATAGTAGGGAGTGCCAGCAAACTGGCCAGTCATAAAGCACCGGGCATATTGCATCGAGCATTCAGTGTTCTGTTATTTAATCCGGCAGGCCAACTGCTGATTCAGCGCAGAGCCAGCTGCAAGATTACTTTTCCAGATTGTTGGGCCAATACCTGCTGCTCGCACCCTCATTCTCTTCCATCAGAACTAGAGTCTCACAATGAGTTGGGGGTAAAAAGAGCGGCCATTCGAAAGTTAAATCATGAGCTCGGAATACCTGCAAGCACTTTGTCTGTAGACGACTTCCTATTGATGACGAAAGTGCATTATCGAGTAGAAGCAGACAGTGAGTGGGTAGAGGAAGAACTGGACTATATTTTGTTGGTTCGTGCTGATGTTGAGCTGACAATCAATGCCAATGAAGTGGCAGAAGTTCGATGGGTGAATGCGGAGCAACTCTCAGAGCTGCTTTTAGCGTCAGAAGGAAAAGAGCAGGTTTCAGTCGCTCCCTGGTTCAGGTTGATTTCAGAACATTTCCTGTTTCCCTGGTGGTTATTGCTGGACGATTCGGTTGGCTTGAAAGAGGCTTCAGATCGTGAAATACATCGGTTGAAGTTTTAGGCTGAATCCAGCATATAATGGTATCTGCATCTGAATCATCGATCGAAGAGTTCATCAAAACATGGGCTGAACAGGAAGCGTCGAAACTGACTCTTGCTTTCTGACTCAGCCTGAAAGTCATTATCACAGTGGCTCTTGGTGTTTTGATCTGCTCTTTTTGATTGCGCTTGATATTACAACAACAAACACCAGGAGTGCAGATCATGGCAACTGTTGCGTTCATCGGTCTTGGAAATATGGGGGCTCCCATGGCGGCTAACCTGATCAAGGCCGGCCATGACGTGAGTGTATTTGACCTTGTCCCCGAAGCTGTGGCGACGTTAGTCAGTCAGGGGGCAAAAGCTGCCACCAGTGCAGAGCAGGCATGCACAGGGGCTGAGTTTATTATTTCAATGCTGCCTGCTGGCAAACATGTAGAAAGTCTCTATCTGACTCAGGGGTTGCTGGAGTCGGTGCCTTCTTCAGCCATTCTGATCGACACCAGTACCATTGATACGGATACCGCACGAAAGTTATCTGCCGCTGCTGCCGAGAAAGGAAAGTCGATGATAGACGCTCCTGTATCCGGTGGTGTCGCAGGTGCTTCCGCAGGTACTTTGTCGTTTATGTGTGGAGCTTCCGATCCGGCGGTTTTTGAACAAGCCAAACCTCTGCTCATGGATATGGGCAAAAATGTTTTTCTGGCGGGTGGACCGGGTGCCGGTCAGGTGGCAAAAGCCTGCAATAATATGCTGCTATCGATTTTAATGATTGGTACTTCTGAAGCTCTCAATCTTGGCGCTAAGAATGGTCTTGATCCGGCGGTCCTTTCTGACATTATGCTGGCCAGCTCCGGCAAGAACTGGGCTTTGGAAGTGTATAACCCCTATCCGGGTTTGATGGAAAATGCCCCGGCTTCCAAAGGATACGAGCCAGGATTTATGAGCGAACTGATGTTGAAAGATCTGGGTCTGGCAATGGCCGCAGCCGGAGGCAGCAAGGCAGTGACGCCTTTGGGTGGGCTTGCTTATGCTTTATATAACCGTCACGTTTCTCAGGGAATGGGCAAAAAAGATTTTTCCAGTATATTCCAGGCTATTGAAAGTCTGGAGCCTGAAGGTTGAGGCTAAAGCTGGATAGATTTACCGCTCTTCAACGTAGTTTTGAAGAGCGGCATCTTGAACAAGAATTCTAATGTTATCTGCCGAGACGAACGGAAAGTGCTACAGCCCTTTTTAGAATGCTGAAAAACGGCTAGTTCGTTCCTCTCATTCAAAATTAATGGTTTATTCGGATACCGGTTGGTTCAATCTGGATCAGTCGCTGCTTGTACAAGCTACCCAGTGCCATCTTGAAAGCTCGCTTGCTGACACCAAAAGATTTTTTGATTACGTCAGGATCTGTGCGATCGTTTAAGGGCAGGTAGCCTCCAGCTGCCTGTAGCTGGTCGAGAATTTTCTGTCCAAGGTCGCCGACAGCCTGTCGGTCAAATCCTGGTTTTTTGAGGCTCAGGTCGATCTTGCCATCGGGGCGGATGCGTTTAATAAAGCCGTCCAGTTTGTCACCGATTTTCACAGATTGGCCCAGTTCTCCGTCAAACAAGAGTCCCTGATGCTTGCCATTGATAATGGCCATATAACCTAGATCGGTTCTGTCATGAACCAACAGAGAAACAGATTCTCCCTGGCGGTACTTTCCTGGAGTCTCATCAATAAAACGGTTGAATCTGGAAGAAGCCACAATTCTGCGGCTCTGTTCGTCCTGGTATAGGTAGACGACATAGCTTCCATCTTCACGCATTCGAACCTTTTGCTCTTTAAAGGGGGCCAAAAGATCCTTGCCCAGGTTCCAATCCAGAAAGGCACCCACCGGGTTAACTTCTTTGACCTTCAAAAAGGCAAATTCACCGACACAGGCAAAAGGTGTTTCTGTTGTGGCGATCAAGTTGTCATCTGAGTCCAGATAAACAAAGACATCCAGTTCATCCCCAATAGTGCATTCTTGGGGAACATGCCTTTTGGGTAGCAAAATTTCATCAAACTGTTTGCCGTCCAGGAATACGCCGAAGCCTGCTATATCGACGACTTTTAGACGATTTTTCTGGCCAACTTTAACGTACTTTTCAGGCATATCGGCTCCTTTGAGCGAGTGAGGGGTCAAATATCAGAGGGAGCGGGAGTATATACCACCCGGTTCAGCAAAACCCAGAAATTCATCTTCTAAGAGCCTGACTGACAATACCGTCAGAGCTTTTTCTCCCAGAACAGGGCTTGTCCATGATTGTCATCCAGCTCATAGCCTGAAAAGTCAAACTTTCGGTAGGCTGCCTGTGCAACAGGGTTGCCTTCCAATACTTCCAGAGTAACTTTGCAGCAGCCTTTTTCCAGGGCTACTTGTTCTACTTTTTCCAGTAGTCTTGTACAGAGGCTTTGACCCCGGAACTGTTCATTGACAACCATGTCATGAATATTGATCAAAGGTTTGCAGGCAAAAGTAGAAAAGCCTTCCATGCAGTTAGCGAGGGCAGCCGGTTGTCCGTCAACCAGGCAGAGCACTGAAAAAGCAAAAGGTCGTTTAGCTAATTCTTCAATCAGGTGCTCTCTGGAGTAGCAGCTTAATGGCTCTCCTCCACCCATGGGATCTCTGGCGTAGTGGTCAAGCAGCTCAAGAATGGCTTGACCATGATTAGAATTTGAGTAATCAGCAACAAGAATTTCTAGCATAAAAAGGTCATAGTCGTGTAATTAGAAAAGGTATTTTTGCATGACTGATACTGAATGGACAGCAGCCTGATTCGACAATCATCGGTCAGACTGCGGTGATTTCGGTCTTTTAGAAAGCCAGTTGGGTTCTGAAGGTCACTAAGTTGATCTTTTCATCGCCTTTTCGACCGTCTTCAACGTCCCCGTGAATGTAGTTCAGAGTGAACCTCAGGTTGAGGTTGTAGTAGAAGCTCAAGCCGAGCGTGTAGTTGGTTTCCTTGCCACCTTTGACGTTTGAGTCTTCAAGGTCTGTCCAGGAACTTCTCGCTGCCACTTCCCAGCGTTGATTGACATTGGAAGGTTTGCCAAAGACTCCCTTGGCCGGGTTGTAGGTAATGTAAGTTTCGCCGTCGAGAAAATAACTGGCCTGAAGGTAGGCGCTTTGGAAATAGTAGGTATTTGAAAGGTTCTGATCTTTCAAACGAGTGGTCAGATATTCTCCGCGCAAAGCTAAGGGGCCGTTGACATAGCCACTTTCCAATCCGCCAACCTGCTGGCTTTCGGCTTTGATTTTTCCGGTACTGATCAGCTTGGGTATGTCTTCATTTTTTGCTTCCGGATGGACTGCCAGTTTAACGGTGCGGCGATCGTCTTCAAAGTTTACCCATTGCAGCGAGCCACCCAGATGCAGGGTCTCTGTAGATTCTTGGACAGGAGCCCAGGTCAGGCGTGTACTGGTTCGCAGGGGCTGGCTGCTATAACTGACTTCATCGTTGATGTTGGCTTTTTGAATGGCCGCTGTAAAGGTTCCATCCCCGACAATGGGCTGCCACATAATGCCTGCAAACCGTTGAGGAGCCAGTGTCGTTAACATGGCTGGCTCATTGAAGGTCCAGTAACGGGAGCTGTGCTGATTCTCCAGGCCAACGGGGGATTTGAACTGGCCCAGAGTCAGCTGCCAGGGAGCGAATTGAAGCCAGGCGTCTTTGTGGGAAATGCTTTTGAAATCATAACTGTATTTGAAGTTCCAGTCTTTCCCAAAACTGCCTGAGATAAACAGTCTCTGATCTCGCCAGTCATGACCATTCGCAGGGATATGGGTCTGATCGTCCCGGGCGTTGTACCAGTCATATTGCAGGAGGGCTCCGAGGTTTAGCTTGAAGTCTCCCTGCTGGAACTGGATACCTTTTTCACCATAACTGAAGTGGTTGTTGTCCTGACTCTCATCACTGGCAGAAACGGTTCCTGCCAGAGCGCAGCTGACGATAAGTGATGAGCATAATTGCTGCAAAAAACGTCCTGAGGCGGACTGAACCGCCAAGCTGCTCGACGAAGGTTTTATTTTCATTGTTCAATCAAGTCCTGTGTGAGTGTGTGTTGTTGAATTGACGGGCAATCATTGCCGCCAGTTGGGTGTTGTGTTTGAGGATGAACAGGTTGGCTTGTAATAGTTGGTTGCCGTGATGCTCATAGAGATGCTGAAACAGGAAGGGCGTCAGGGCTTTGCCGTGGATTCCCTGTTTTTTGGCGTGAAATACTGCGTCTTCAATCTTGGGGGAAATTTCTTCCCAGGGCAGGGCGTCTGCTTTGGGGAGTGGGTTGCAGATCAGCAGGCCACCACAATCCGGTAAAGCTAGCTGGCATTCAATCAGGTGGGCTGCCTGCTCCGCAGAATTGACCCTGTAATCGACGGGCAGGTCAGATTCACGACTATAGAACGCTGGCAGGGTGTCCGTTTTATAGCCTATGACGGGGACGCCCTGAGTCTCCAGAAACTCCAGTGTTTTCGGGAGATCCAGAATGGCTTTGGGGCCACCACAAACCACTGCAACCGGTGTGCGACCGAGTTCAATCAGATCGGCTGAAATGTCCAGTGTCTGTTCGCCGTGTTTATGAACCCCACCCACTCCCCCGGTGGCCATGATTCGTATGCCTGCCATAGCCGCTATGATCATTGAGGCTGCTACGGTAGTCCCTCCTGACCATTCATGGCTGATCATCCCTGCTAAATCCCTGCGGCTTGCCTTATGCGGGGTGTTGTCTGGAGAGGCAATAAGCTCCAGTTCCTGTTTCGAAAGGCCAGCCTTGAGTCGTCCATTAATAATGGCGATTGTTGCAGGTTGAACACCTTCATCCAGCAAGATTTTTTCAAGCTGTAGCGCCGTCTCAAGGTTCTGGGGGAAAGGCAATCCATGAGAGATTACGGTGGACTCGAGTGCTACTACAGGAATACCAGAGTTCAGAGCCGTGTTAACATCCGGGTGGATATCAAGAAAGTTATTCACCATAAGGACCCCCTGAGTGAATTGAGCGAAAGGAAAACCGCAGTTTTCCTGACAGCATTCAGACACTGATTGTGGTTAAACTAAGTAGGCATTCCAGTTCCAGTTTTGCCAATCCAGTGACTCAAATGAATCACAGTTTAGACGGAGATATTGATGGCCTCGCTGTACTTCTATTTTTCTTCCATGGACTCGGGAAAGAGTACTTACCTGCTGCAGGCTGCACACAACTATCAGTCAGCCGGAAAACGGGTACTTTTATTGACCCCGGCTATTGATGACCGCTTTGGTAAAGGCAGAATCACCTCAAGGATTGGCATTCAAAAAGACGCTCTGGTGATCAGCAAGGAAGACAATCTGTTCGAACAGATTGCCCGAGAACACAGCGAACAGAGGCTCTCCTGTGTCATGGTGGATGAAGCTCAGTTTCTGACTGAAGAGCAAGTCTGGCAGTTGAGTGACGTCGTGGATGACCTGCGCCTGCCGGTACTGTGCTTTGGTTTACGGACTGACGCTTTTGGCCAGGCTTTTCCTGCCAGTGGTGTGCTTCTGGCTTTGGCAGATGAGTTGTGTGAATTAAAAAGTATCTGTAAGAAGTGTGAAAAAAAGGCCAGTATGCAGGTGCGTCTGGATGCCGATGGCAATGTCGTCAACAGTGGCAGTCAGGTTCAGATTGGAGGAAACGACAGTTATCTCTCAGTCTGTCGCAAGCATTACAAGGAACTGTTCGGGCGGTAACTGTCTATTGTCGTCATTTGAACCCGGAAAATTCATAAAACCGCTTTGTCCAGAGTAGAGGCTTTAGCAGTAATATTATGAAATTTCCGGGCTAATAAAGCCCATGGGTATAAATGACGGTGGATTCCTTTCATAACAAAAGGTTATATTTGCATCCTCTTTTGATATAAGCGATGTGTTTGTATTGTTATGGATCTGAGCCTGTACCAGCTGTTAATAGCCGTGTTTGTTGTCTTCGTGGGTGCATTGGTCCAGGGCATGATCGGTTTTGGCATGGCCGTCGTAGCAGCACCCATCCTCTATATTGTTGCCCCATCTCTGGTGCCGGGTACTTTAATCTGTATGGCTATGTTTCTGGCTCTCCTTACGGTTAGGAAGCATCGGGGAGCGCTTAAGCTGGCAGAGATGAAGTATGCCGTTGCAGGCCGGGTTCCGGGTTCACTGCTTGGCGCCTGTCTTCTGGTAGTGGCTTCCAGAGAACATATGAGCCTGTTTATGGGGGGCGCTGTTCTACTGGCGGTATTTGCCAGCCTGTTTTCCGTCAAGATTCGAGCAACAAAAATCAGTCTTTTCTTCGCCGGTGTGGTGTCGGGTGTGACCGGGACAACATCCTCTATTGGCGGACCACCAGTCGCCCTGGTCATGCAGAATGAGTCGGCTGACAGGATCCGGGCCAGTATGTCTATTTACTTTGTCTTTAGCAGTATCATTTCTCTGATTTTTCTGTCTGCTGCCGGTATGCTCGGCTTGAATGACTTCAAATATGCCTTGATTCTGGTTCCGCCCGTGTTGCTGGGCAGTAAGGTTGCCTCTCGTGTTTCCCATCGAATAGATCAAAGAGTGATTCGACATGCCTTGCTGGTTTTGTGCAGCATTGCCGGTGTCAGTGCCATTGCCTCTGGTGTTCGATAGCACATACTCCCCCCGTTCAGCCTGCTTAAAAATGAATGATTTTTTCAGTTTTGGTTACTGGAATATTCATCCACTTTAAGTCGGGTGCTGGATATTACGTTTCTTTTAGTTATTAATCGCATTGGCTGTGTGAATATCCCCAATGCCTCTCGATAAGTAATTCGATTAATATCTTAATAATTAAATTATTAACTACTTGTCGTTGAAGGGGGAAGCCCATGAGCGCTCATGATGACCAGAAGGTCACGCTCGGAAGCTATGTGGCACTGGCTTTTGCAGTCGTCTTTTTTTCCGGACTGCTGAAATCCACTGAATGGTACGGTGTGTTTGATTTCACCACACTCAATGGTGCTTTCGGCAAGCTCTTGAATGGTGTGACCACAGGAGCTGGCGGTGCGGTTGAAAGCACAGCAACTGCCTACCGTGGTACCGGTGGTAGTGGTGCTCTTGATGGTTTCCTTTTTGCGCTGGGTCTGGTGCCTACCTGTATGTTTGCCCTGGGTATGATCAATGTGCTGGAGCATTATGGTGCTCTGAGAGCTGCGCGAAAACTGCTGACACCTTTGCTTCGGCCTCTGATGGGGGTGCCGGGAACGGTGGGTCTGGCCCTGATTGGCAGTCTCCAGTCCACTGATGTCGGTGCCGGTATGACCAAAGGCCTCGCTGATAGTGATGAGTTGACCGACAAAGAAAAGAATACGTTCACTGCCTTTCAGTTCTCCGGTGGAGCACTGATTGTCAACTTCTTCAGCTCTGGTGCCATTCTGTTTACCCTGACCGATGCAGCGGGCCAGTCTGTGCCAGGCTCCATTGGTCTGGCGGTAGCCGTGATGTTTATCTTCAAGGTGGTAGGCGCCAACATCATGCGTTTCTATCTGAACTTTGCCAGCAAGAAAACTGAAACTGAGTCCCGTATGGAGGTCCGTAATGTCTAAGACAGCTGCAACCGAACAGAAGAAGATGATTACGGATATCTTTGTTGAGGGTGCTCGCAAAGGTTGGGCTATTGGTACCAGTAGCACGATCCCTAATGTAATGATGGCCTTCATTATTATTAAAGCGCTGACCATTACCGGTGCTCTGGATATGCTCTCTTCCGTTTTTGGACCGGTCATGGGAGTGGTAGGGCTGCCGGGTGAAGGCGCAGCAGTGCTGATGAGTGCCATCATGTCCATGGGCGGTGCGGTCGGTGTTACCGTGGGCTTGCTCTCTGAAGGCTTACTGCAGGCGCGTGATATTGCGATTCTGGCACCTGCCATTTACCTGATGGGATCAACCATTCAATATGCAGGTCGTATTCTGGGCGTGATTGGCACAGAAGCTCGCTTCTATCCTGTCCTGTTTGGTATCTGTTTCCTGAACGCTTTCATGGCCATGTTTGTGATGAATATTCTGGTTTAACACGATCAGTGCCCAGAACTGCTGCCAGTTGCAGACGTTCTGGGCAAAGCCTGTTTATGATATCTGCCTCTGGGGGTACGGGTTACTTCTTCTCCATCTTTACAGGTAGCCGTCACCAGTTGTTCCCTGAACCTTGGAATCTCGCTCTTTCCTTTCACTGCTACGCCTCTGTATTCCTTTATATTCAAACGTTCCAGTTCTCTAAAGAAGTTATCATCATTGGTTGATCGATTGGCTTTGTTGGTCAGAAGTTCATCAAAATGAAAGGCTTTTTTCTACAAGGTTTTTCAGCGCTTTTTTTTAGTTTGTTGACTTCTCTCGTGAGGTTGCTTTCGGTAGGTTCAGTCGCTGAAGTTCCCGCTGATTCGGAGTGACTGTCTGAAGAAGAATGCATTTGTTGGTGCAAGTAATAAATTTCCCTGCTGTAAGCTATTGAACAGTCTCTTTCATGTTGTGTTTGGCAAACGTCTCCTTGAGATATTTAATTTCAGTATTGAGGTTTCTGGCTGTCTATTTTGTTAGAAGCCTGAACGTTCATGAAGGCGTGAGAGTATTGACTTGCTGTTCGAGTTCAGGTAGCGTGTCGTTAATGCGCTGATTTGTCTTGGCTTGCGGGCGCTATAAAAATACCGCTAAAAGAAGGGTTTATGAACGAATTCATGAAAAACCACTCTGTTTAGCGCAGAGTGGTTTTTTTTTGCCCACGAAAAAGAGACCGCACTGATGTTGCAACAACTTGAAGGCGGTTATCAGGGTGGTCAAAAACATTGCCTCCTATTGGAACCCAGCCAGACAGACGGATTGATAAAACTGACTGAGTAAGTCTCAGACAGCATGCCCTGATCTTTATCGGGATCAGGCAGGAGTAACGATGATAGAACTGAAAAACCTTACCAAGGTGTTCAAGGCCGGAGGCAAGGAGATTAAAGCGATAGATAGCATTAATCTCAGCGTGCCTGAAGGATCGATATACGGAGTGATTGGCTCCAGTGGTGCTGGCAAGAGTACCCTGATTCGTTGTGTGAATTTGCTCGAACGTCCTAGTTCAGGGCAGGTAGTGGTTGACGGTCAGGATTTAACCACCCTCGCAGAGAAGGGTTTGCGTCAGGCTCGTCACAACATAGGTATGATTTTCCAGCACTTCAATTTACTGTCGAGCCGAACGGTTTATCAGAATATTGCCCTGCCGCTGGAGCTGGCTGGTGCCAGCAAAGAAGAAATAGAGACGGCTGTAGCGCCTTTGTTGAAGCTGACGGGGCTTGAGGAGAAGCGCGACAGTTATCCTTCTCAGCTGTCGGGTGGTCAAAAACAGAGAGTGGCGATTGCCAGGGCTCTGGCCAGTAAACCCAAGGTTTTGCTGTGTGATGAGGCAACCTCTGCGCTTGATCCACAAACCACCCGATCCATTCTGGCGCTGCTCAAGGATATCAATCGTGAGCTGAAGATAACCGTGTTGATTATCACCCATGAGATGGATGTGGTGAAAACGATTTGTGATCGTGTTGCCATCTTAAGCCATGGCCAGCTTATCGAAGAGAATGGGGTAGAGGCTTTCTTTCTGAATCCCCAGACTGATTTGGCCAGAGAGTTTGTTCGCAGTGCCATTAATGAAAAGCCTGTGGCAGAAGTTGAGAGCCGTTTCCAGTCCGAGCCTTCTGAAGGGTCGAGGCCAGTGGTTCGGATTACCTTTGTCGGTCAGGGGGTCGTAGAGCCTCTGATTACCCGGGCAGCCAAACAGTTCGGAACGGATTTTGTCATTCTACAAGCAGATATAGAAACCGTTCATGGCAAACCCATGGGGTTTCTAATGGTTGAGATTTTGGGGAATGAGTCTGAAGTTGAGGCGTCCATGAATTTTCTCAAGGAAAATGTACAGGTGGAGGTAGTGGGTTATGTCAGCTGATTCCTGGCTTCTCCTGGGGAAGGCGCTCTGGGAAACCATCTATATGACAGCGGTATCCGGCGGGTTGAGCTTCGTCTTTGGTATTCCGCTCGGAGTTCTGCTTTATATCACCAAGCCCGGTCGTATTAAGGAGAATGCTGCGCTCAATTCAGTGTTGGGTGCTATCGTTAACGCTACACGTTCTGTGCCGTTTATTATACTGCTGGTGGCGATTATTCCATTGACCCGGTTGTTGGTTGGAACGTCCATTGGTACTACGGCCGCTATTGTGCCTCTGACGCTGGCGGCCATTCCCTTTGTGGCTCGTATTGCTGAAGGTGCCATTAATGAAGTGCCTTCGGGTCTGGTGGAAGCAGCTCAATCTATGGGCGCATCACCGCTGCAGATCGTCAGTCGGGTGTTGTTGCCTGAAGCGCGTCCCGGTTTGATCAATGGTATGACGATTACTCTGGTAACTTTGGTGAGCTATTCAGCGATGGCAGGAGCCATTGGTGGCGGTGGCCTCGGTGATCTGGGGATTCGCTATGGTTATCAGCGCTTTGACGGAGTCATTATGCTGGCCACGGTAGTGATACTGATTGTGCTGGTGCAACTGATACAGAGTGTTGGCGACCGTCTGCAAAACTATTACGACAGAACTCGCTGATTAATTAACGAATGAAAGGGATGGGCTTCTGGATTGTCTGTCCCTCAATGACTGGCTGACTGGAGAAGTGAAGAATGTTTGCTGTTGATAAATTTAAGGCTATTGCGGGTGCAGCCCTTGTGGCAGCCAGTGTGCTGTTAGCAGGTTGTGGTTCTGAAAATAGCGCTGATGGTCCCCTGAAAGTAGGCGTCATGGCCGGCCCTGAAGCAGATGTGATGAAGGTGGCAGCGGAAACTGCCAAGAAAGATCATGGCGTTAATGTAGAGCTGGTAGAGTTTTCTGACTATGTGTCGCCGAATGTGGCCCTGTCAGACGGCTCAATTGATGCCAATGCATTTCAGCACAAACCCTACCTCGACAGCATGATCCGTGACCGGGGCTTCAAGCTGGCAGCTGTAGGCAATACCTTTGTTTACCCGATTGGTGCTTATTCCAAGAAAATCAAGGATATCAGTGAGCTGAAGGATGGAGCCAAAGTGGCCATCCCTAACGATCCAAGTAATGAAGGGCGTACACTGATCCTCTTGGACAACAAAGGTTTTATCAAGCTGAAGGACATTAACAACCTGGAAGCTACACCTGCTGACATTGTTGAAAATCCAAAAAATCTGAAGTTTATTGAGCTGGATGCGGCCCAGTTGCCACGCTCACTGGATGATGTTGATCTGGCTTTCATCAACTCAACCTACTCTGTACCAGCAGGCCTGCTGCCTGCACGTGATGCCTTGATGGTAGAAGGCAAAGATTCTCCTTATGTGAATCTGATCGTTTCTCGTGAAGATAATAAGTCTGATCCTCGTATTAAAGCTCTGGTTGAGTCTTACCACTCTCAGGCTGTTGAAGATAAAGCCAAAGAGCTGTTTAAAGGCAGTGCCGTACCAGGTTGGAAGTAAATCGTCATTTTTGATGATAAGCCCGCTGAATTAAGCGGGCTTTTTAATTTTTGAGTGTCTTTGTTTATTGAACTTTTCGGGTTTTTAAAGCAGTGGAATAACGAAAGTTTCCATGCCACCTATTCCGCAGGGTGTAAAGTTTGCTAAGATAACCCGTTATTTTCTTGTGTCGGCCCGTTAGATCAGCGTTACTCATCCGAATAGTGGATCGAATGAGTGGACTGATTCAGTCGGGAGCTCATTTCCTTTGCATGAGGCGGGGGTACTTCATGGCTGTAGTTGCCAAAAAGTCATCCATGATATTTTTCTCGGATCCATCTGACCACTACTGTCACAGGGTTCGAATTGTTCTGGCCGAAAAAGGGGTCGCGGTGGATATCCAGGATGTGAATCCTGCAAATCTGCCCCAGGAACTGTCTGATCTCAACCCATACAATAGTCTTCCAACTCTGGTGGATCGTGAACTGGTGCTTTATGAGCCCAGCGTCATGATGGAATATCTGGATGAGCGTTTCCCTCATCCCCCACTGCTGCCTGTTTATCCAGTCAGCCGTGCCCAGAGCCGTCTGATGATGCATCGCATTCAGAAAGACTGGTGCAGTTTGGTTGACACCATTATGGATCCAAAAACCAAAGAGACGCCTGCGGCTCGTGCTCGTAAAGAGCTTCGCGAAAGCCTGCTGTCTGTAGCGCCTATCTTTGCTGAAAAGCCCTTCTTCATGAGTGAAGAGTTCACGCTGGTGGATTGCTGTGTGGCTCCCATTCTCTGGAGACTGCCAGCTATGGGGATTGAACTGCCCAAGCAGGGACAGGCTATTCTGGATTATGCTGAACGCTTGTTTGAGCGTGAATCTTTTAAAGAAAGTCTGTCTGAAATTGAAAAAGAGATGCGCGATACTCTTTGATTTGAGACGGACCCTGGCAGCCTGGCTGCCGGGGCTGAAGAATCTGGCTAAGCAGCCATGAGCTAAGAATTTTGTTTTATAGCCTTCGGCTTTCAAACGATCTCCCGGTAGTGACTACCCTTAGCGAATGAGAAGTGTTTTCTCTGTTTCCTGGAGATAAAGAACTTCTCCTATAGTGGTTATTGATGGTTGGAGAGGATGAGTTGACTTTGGGTCAAACAGCCGTCGGAAGTTAGCCTGGATGGAGACAGATTATGACGATGACCAGCAGTCGCCCTTACATTGCCAGAGCTTTGTATGACTGGATTCTTGAAAATGACTGCACCCCTTACATTCTGGTGGATGCTGCCCGAAAAGGGGTAGAGGTGCCCAGAGAGTACATTAAGGATGGTCAGATAGTGCTCAACATTTCTCCGGCAGCGGTTCGTGCCATGCATATGGGGAATGATGTGATTACTTTTGATGGACGCTTTGGTGGTGAAGCACTGACCATAGTGGTTCCAGTAGAAGCGCTGATGGCCATTTATGCCCGCGAAAACGGGCAGGGTATGGTATTTGAAGTCGAGCCGTTTTCCGAGGTTGAAGAAGAAGTGTCTCCACACTTTGAGCTGGAGGCTGTTTCTGATCCAGAACCTCAAGAAGTGCCTGCGGCAATAGAGGAAGAGACTGACAAGCCTCCCCGTAAACCTGGCAGACCGCATCTGAAAGTTGTTAAGTGAGTCTGGTTGTTCTAAGAATAATCTCGACTTTCTGAAAAAAAACCGCCAGTAGCTTCTTAATAACTGCTGCAAAGCCCACAAGGTAGTATGTGAGAAGCTTTTTCAATCAAGTCCGTCAGCCTTGGAAACGAGCCACTGCCTGTTAACCTGTCTGTCAGATAGTCCCAGAATGAA
>NZ_JBPCXO010000294.1:0-14341 GCF_051008435.1 Endozoicomonas sp.
ACGACGCGGGTCTGTATATCGGGTGCAATATGAGTCATGACTGAGAGTAAAGAGAAAGGTTTAGTAGAAAATGGCACAAAACTCTGAAAAATCCAGCCTATTTTGAGGGGGCTGAATAGTTACGAACGGGGAAGTCCACGTTTGCAATCCAGCCTCAGAACAAGTTAAATCACCCACTCAAATTAGTGAAGAGCCATTTTTTCTACCTGTTTTTGCCGCTTCCCGGCTCCTGAGAAACTTTTTCGTGATTAAGCGGTCAAAATCGTCAGGAAAAACAATCTCTAATTATAGATGCTGTGCCAGGGAGATATTAAAATGGATAGTGGAATCAGGTCGCCAATCTCATATCAGTCAACACTTCACGGAAGTCGGGAATCTCTACCCGTTTCAGAATCTTCAGAGGGAAGTCAGGTTCGCCTGATTCCTTTAGAAAACGTGGCTTCTTATACTACGACAGCCCCCCCTCAACCTGTATCGCAGGAAGAAGCTACCGGGCTTTCAGGGCGTGTGGTTGTGTCAATGAATCAAGCTGAAGTATATGAGGGGGGGGCTGTTAGGCTGAGTCCTATGCGGCAAAAAGAAGCAAATTTGGTTCGATATATAAAGAATGTTCATAACTATTTTTGGCCTGTAGGCTGGGGCTCAGAACCGATAACCCGCTTGATTTTAGAACTCATGAATGAAATTGAACATTTTCCTTTGGAAGAACGTTCTGATCTTCTCTCTGATATTATCAGCCGTATGAAATCGGTTTCGGGTGAATCAACCAGTCATTCCAGTGAAGTGTCTGGTCTTAATAATATAATCGTGCGAACTTTGAAAAGTCTTTTGTTGGCGGTAAAAGCTGAGATTGAGTTGATTGAGGAGGTTAAGAAACATAAGTGCTTTGGTGGCTTTGATTATAATCAGTTATGGCGACTGGTTATTGATGGCGAACATCAGCAAAAGCATGGTAAATACACTTTTGAAGGTGAAGAAGGGTATCTGGCGGGGGTTTTTCAAGGGCTTTGCCATATGCTTAAACACGTAAGAGTCAGGCGGGTTGTTGATGCAGAATCTTTGATTGGTTTTCATGATTCGGTCATTGGGGATGAAACCGAAAAATCAGATTTTAATGCTGCTCCTGCTTCGGAAAAAGGGCTGCATCCTAATACTTTTGGATTCATGGAAGCAGATGAAGAGAATTCAAGTAACTATACCGATGAAGGGATGTCAGAAATCAGGAGGCAAGCAGAGGAAAAGACTTCTTATCAATGGCTTTTATCAGAGTATGCCTATCATGCCTGGGACTGTTGTCATTGCTTTCCTATAAGGCATAGAGACCCCAGTGATGAGCCGCCTCACGATAAAGAGCATCTGAGTGATAAGAAATACACTACTGAATATTATGTAATCAGGGAGTCATTTAGCTCTTCGTCCCCAAAGAGTCAGTTTGATTGTTTGGGAGCACTTCGTAGGGATTTAAAACTACTGAAAGAAGATATAGACCAGGTTCTCGGGCAGTGTGAAAAGTCACTTTCAAGTACTCAAGCCACTAATGAGGATAAAGAGCTTGCTATTGCTCAATGTATAGCCACTATTGATCGAATGCATCCATTCAGAGACGGAAATATACGAACATCAGCTGTATTGCTTTGCAATGCACTCAGGATCAGTCAGGGACTGAGCCCTGTGATATGGCGTGACCCGAACTGTATTGACGGATTTTCTTACCGGCAGATTGTGATGGAAATGCAGGCTGGTGCCGCGACTTTCCAAAAATACAAGCGTACTTCTGAGGCCTCTTTCTGAATTTTCAGTTGCCTGCCTTGCCTTTAGGGATTCGTCTTTACGTCTTCCTTGCTGAAGGACTTTTCCTAAATTGTGTCATCGAAGATCAGCACGCCATCCGGGCTCTCAATCTCCCTGATAACGGGTATAACGTACTGCCAGAGTGTGCGATTACTGAACTGATTGGTTGAAAGCAGTCATGTTATTTGGCTATGGCTATATACCCATTGGATTTCAAGATGCTACCAGGCGACAAGAGAGCGAATCCCCGTGAGCCTACGAATAGTAGGTGTTCGGGTGGTTCGGCATCCCGGTGAGCGACAACTGCATGGATGCAGATAGAGCAACGCAGGAGCAGTTGCCGAACGCTGACAACAACGTAGCAACTTGAAAGCGAGACTGTAGATAAAACTGTGTTTCTGCCTATCTTAAAACCAGCAATGGCTAAGGATAGGCAACATGATGGCAAGACAGCGGCTACGTTGAACCCGGTCTCACGGTACTTTCTGGAAAAAATACTCCGGCATGGAGAGGACTTGCCCTTCAAGATAGATTTCGACAGTAACTTCTATATTGTTGATCTCGACAGAACCCCCCCCCTGCTTCTGGATACTCGCAATAGGTCCTCCGCTTTGGATAACCATCTTTATGGTCAGTGTCGTGTCATTGAATCGATGATGTTGAGAGCGGTCTGTTAACAGTACATGCTGGCCGGAGATCAACAGAAAGTAGACGCTCTTGAACACCTGAGAAATGATAATCTCAGAGCCTTGCCAGCTTTCGAATTCAGCGCGACTAGTTCATGTTGGACTGCCAAATATCCTGTGGTTCAACGAGAAGACGTGTTTAGTACGGTTGATCGATTACTGAATTATCAGGCTGCAATATACCCCGGGGTCACGGCTCAGGTTACAGCGAAATTCCTTATTCATGGTCTGTTGCTGATAGGGGTTGGCGAGAATCCACTGGGGAGTAAAACAATCCTCATTCTGGATCACATTATGAATCATGTGATGAATGCTCAAAAGCCAGCAATCAGAGATGTACCTTTACCCCAGTTATTGGATATTCGGCAAAGACTCAGAGAGAAGAAAAATACGCTGTTAGTACTTCCCGAGTGGGTCAGTCAGGAGGGGAGAATATTCATGCAGATGATGCCTGTTCTGACCAGGGAGATCCTGAAAAACCATGAAGAAGGTGATGATTTTTCTCTTCAGAAACTTGTCATTACTCGTTCGGGTAAGATGCAACAATGGTACCCAAAGGAGCGTCGGTGGGGGTGGACAACAAAGCCAAGTCATTTCAACGCTCAGGGTAGTGGTACTTTCTGTTGTGCCTGTGTTTTTCAATTCGAACCGGATGATGCCAGAGAGGCTGTGGAATACTGGGGTCTTGATCACAACTGTAAACTGCATTTTCTGAAAGGGACTGAAAATAATTTATTGCAACTTCCCCGGTAAGGGCCGGATCGTCACCTATACTACTTCACCTTCACTTTTTGCAGTTTGGGTTTGAATAAGCCGTTTCTGGAAATTGGAGTTGATAACAGTTGTTCCAGATTATGTTTCAGAGACTGAGGTACGCAGGTTGATTTCAGTATGAGTGACCAAATCCGAAGTCTACTGAGTCGTTTGTGGAGTGTTTTCGCACCAAGCCAGAAAATGAATGGGCTGTGTCTTTTAATTGCTTTGATTATGGTTCGGCCCTCAGAAGCATGGCTGCTGAAAACAGATGCTCGTGTAGGCAACGGATTAGTACAAATTATTTCCAACTCCCCTGGTTCTAACAATCCACAACATATTACGATTATTGTGAGTCCATGGACTGCTCATCAGTATCAAATGATTCAAACGCCTCAAGACATATTCGTCAATCAAGTGGCTGTTAATATAAACTGGATCACTCAGTTGATTCAGCAGCCGCAAACAACGCAATCAGCCCCTGGTATAACAACGTCTCCGCTTCTACTGCCTGTTCCTGCCATGCCCACATTCCCTCAGCAGCAGATGGCTGCAGAGAGAGTGGTGCCTTATTCGGTTTATCAGCAACATACGGGGGCTCTTCATCAGCAGATGGGTCTGATGCAGCACCATGCGGCCTGGATGAGTCAGCAACTGGCACAAATGAATCAACAGCTGCCCCATCAAACCGGAATGATGCCGATTACCAGCCATCAGGCTGAGCTGGCAGAAAAGCAAGAAGCCTTTGATAAAAAGCTGGAAGCCAAAGAGCAGAAAATTTCCGAGCTGAACGCCAAAATAGAGGAGCTCAATCAACAGCTGGAAACTGCACCGACTTCTGACAGTACAATTCCTGCAGGCGAAGAGTCGGATACAACGGTTGCTGCTGAAGAGCGTGAAAAAGTTCTGGCTGAAAAAGATAAAGAGATTGAGAAAAAACAAAAGGAAATAGAAAGGCTGGAAGGCGAGTTAAAGCAGAAGCAGGAAGCTTTACAGAAAGAAAGTGAGAATTCTCAGGGACTGATTAACCATCAGAAAAAACTGGAAGAGGAAAAAAACAAAGCCGAAGCTGCTTCCCGGGATGCTCAAAAAAAAGAGGCTGATGAGAAAAAGAGAGCCGACCGGGAAGAAAGGGAGCGAACGAAAGCTCAGGGAGAATTGAAAACCGAGCAAAACAAGTCAGGCAGCTTGCAGCGGCGGGTAGAGCAATTGGAAGCTGGGCAGGAAGAACTTCAGGCAAGGCCTACGCAGGAGGAGGTGGATGCAAAACTGAAGGGGCAAGGAGAAAAAGTGCAAGAGGCAGAGAAGAAACTGAAAGTTGCCAATGCACAAGTCGATCGGTTACAGAGTGAACTCAATAAGGCACAGGAAGACGCTTCTACGGCCCAGCAGAAGGTGACGGAGCTTGAAGAGTCCCTGGAGGAAGCTGATCCGACTTCTGTTGTTGAAGAATGGCAGGAAAAAGTTCGAACATTGACTCAGCAGTTGGATGACGCCAAAAAGGCAGCCGAAAAGCAAAAAGAGCAAAAGAAAAAACTCCAGAGGGAGATGGAGCAGAACAGAGCCAAGTATGAGACCAAAAGAAATGAACAGAGAAAAAAGCAGGATGAGGAATTAAAACATCAAAAAGACAGCCATAAAAAAGAAGTTAAAGAGTTAAAAGACGAACTCGATCAACACAGGCAATCAAAACCCAGAACAAAAAACGCAGCCACTAACACCAAAGCGCAAACAAAAAGTGTGGGTGTTAATACTGTGACTGTTACGCCTGAAAAAGATGAAAAGCCGGTAACCTCTGAACCAGTCTCTACACCTGTTTCTGCTTCTGATGACAGTGATATTGCTTCAGCCACAATGGTATCGCCCGGTATTCACTCCCCCACTCAGGGCTTGGTAACCGGGCAGACCACCGTAACCGGACCGCCTTCAGAGAGTCCTGATGAGCCATCGGAGTTTGATACTGGAAGGGCCAATGAACCCGATAAAGTTGATACAGCCACTCAAACGGATCCTGATGTAATAAAGGTTGAAGCACAGCAACAGAAAGTGGGGTCTGATGAGGTTGTCCTGATTGATGCTCAGAGCCAGGCTGACCTCGATATTCAGGGACTTCTGGTGGATGCTCATTCACAGGGAAAGCTCCTTGATCTGCTGCAACGTTTACAGCCTCCACTTATAGCTATGGTGGAAGCAGGTTGCGGGCCTGATACGCCTATGGATATTTTGCAGGATGGAAAGGGCTTCCGAACAGGCGATCAGAAAAAAACGCCGAAAGACTCGACTCCAAACGATGATCGTTCGAATCATCAGGACTCACCACAGAACCAACAGGCCAATGCGGATCCTGAGGAAATAGGGCCTTCTACCATTCGGGGCCCTCTGGCTGCTGCATTTGTTGAAGCCCTGGGATTGCTGACTTCCTGGGTCTTTCCTCCGGTCTTGCTGGCTGCTTTCGGGACCGGGATCTACTTTGGCAAAGTCAGTAAACAGGCAGAAAATAATCGTCTGGAACTGGAAGCGTTGAAAAAGAATAGAACCGATTCGGCGATCTTGTCATCCACTCAACCTTTGTCGTCCAGTTGCGATTTATTGACGGGCCACCCTCTTAAAGCTCTGTGTCTCGAGTTTCTGGGAGATGAAACCTTTGCTTCCATGCTTCCCCTGCTGATCAATATCAGTCAGAAGCATCGAGAAACACTGGACTTCCCCATTTTTGGCTGGTGGCACAGATCGGAGTCTGTCTCTCATTCTCTCAGCGCCAAAGAGTTGATGAGACTGCTTGAGACGTCTGATGAGCCATCTTCAGTGGTCAGCCAGCTGCACCTGCAAAGTCTCAAAAGCATGGACTTTTACAGCACTTCTCTTCAGCTGCAGAAAAAAGTGCTCACGATGATTTATCGGCTCTGGCAGGACAAAGGTGTCAGTGACGAACACATTGCCTTGGCTCCATTGACCGATGAGGGGTTTTTGTTACTGCTTGGGTTTGCCTATCAGGCTTATGCTCTGGAATACAAACACGCTGGGTTACAGAGAAAGCTGGAAACATTGGGCATCAAAGAACTGGGCAAGCGGTTAATGGACTCTGTATTCGAAGGAGAGAAAGCTTCTGTATTGCCCGCTTCATTGGGCGGTATGGATGAAAGCACTATCAGTATTTTTCAGTTAAAGCGTGATAAGCCTGTCATGTTCAGGGGGATTTCCTTCAGGGATGGGCAAGTTTATGAAACCACAGATCCATCTAAGAAGGTCCGATGTGACGTTCTAACCCAGACTTCCCTGCAGGCAGGCTGTTATGCGTATCTGGCCTGGGAAGTCGATTGGAAAGCAAGAGTACTGGCCGACCTTCAGGAAGTGATTGCAACCGATATGCCTGTATTCTCGGAAGTTTCTAACGGAGTTCAGGTTGCTGAATATCAGAAAGTGAGTGAAGAGGTATTAGCGGAAACCATTTTCTCTTTGCTGGATTGGGCCGAAATGAACCTGATTCAGGAAACCAGTGGCAAAAAAAGGCGCTTTGTTCGTGCGGCATTAGTATTAGCAGGTGTTGTAGAAGACAGCAGTGATAGCGTTTACCAAGCCTGGTTAAAGAACATATGGAGTTTAATTCAGAATAATCATGGGTGGACTGGAAAGCAGTGGTTGCAGAAGTTAGTCAATATGAATGGCAAAGGCTCTAAGTCTGAAGAAGGTCTCAGGCTCTCTCCTATGTGGAAAAAGGGATACATCTGGTCTTTGCAAATGCTTCCCCATGTCCTGGGAGAGGAGTTGCAGGAGCTGAAACCGCAGATGCAAGGTGCTGAATCAGCCGTCATGCAGCTGCCACTTATAAAGGGCAAATCCAGTCAAGTGTATGTCTGGTCACCAGAAAAAAAGAGCTGGGATAAAGCCGTGAGTGATGGCAATCCTGTCGAACCCGGACAATCAGTGAATGTGATTTGTCGCAGTGCCTATGCACTGGGAAGAGGGCCAGATGATATGGACTTCTACTTTGCTTTTGGCCAAAAACCTTCCGCCGGGAAGAAGTGTTCTTTTTATAAACCCTACTTCGAGGTTAGGCATTGAATATTCCTGCAGGCATCCAGGTTTTCCTTCAACTGGCTGAGCCTTGCCTATACTGACTGCATTTTTAAAACCTAATAAAAATACAGTCGGAATCATTTTAATGAAGTACTCCTTGCTCTGTATCGGGTTGATCGTACCGGTCGCTCTCGCCGCTGACCTTGAACTGGATATAGAGGTTACAGAGACGATGGATACACCCCCTTCGGAATCCTTGATCAAGCTTAATGAACCTCATGTTCCTGTCACAGATGCAGGTCAGCTACTCAGACAGGAGACGGGTGTAGCGGTATCAAGAAAAGGAGGTAAAGGTTTTGATCCCATCATACGTGGGCAACAGCAAAGCCAGTTAAATATTATATTGGGTGATGCTTTTGTTCTGGGCGCTTGTCCGGGGCGAATGGACCCACCCACCACTTACACCAGTCTCAAGGGTTATGACCGTGTTACGGTGCTGCGTGGTTATGAAAGTGTGATCTATGGTTCCGGTGGGTCAGGTGGCACGGTACTGTTTGAACGGGAAATGCCCCGCTTCAATGATGGCACTGGTGTTCGTTCTTATACGGGCAACCTGGGCGTGAGCCACACGAGTAATATTGACTACAAACAGGCATCCGCCGATGTGTCTCTAGGCAAAGAGTCTGCCTATCTCAGGGCTTATGGCGAATATCAGGATTCCGACAATTACAAAGATGGAAATGGCCAGACGGTCAGCTCCGCTTTCAAGTCTTCCAGTGGTGGGCTGCTGGTGTCAGGGGAAGTCTTGCCTTTCACCCGGGTGGAGGCGAATGTTGAGTCCACCAGAGATGATGACGTTTACTATTCCGGCAACGGTATGGATGCACCCTGGGCGAAAGCGGATACCTGGCGACTGAAACTCCAGCATGATCAAGCTTTTCTGGGGTTGGATGCTATAGAACTTTCGGGCTGGCATGCTGACGTACGACATTTGATGGATAATTATTCCGTCAGGGTGCGTAAGCCAAAATCTTCTATCGGTTTAAGAGCTCCATCGGATTCAGTGACTTGGGGAGGACGGTTGCTGGGTAAAATTTATTATGATGATGCTGAGCTGAAGCTGGGCCTGGATTATCAGGCTAACGACAGGGATGCCAAGCGTTATAAGGTTAACCGTCAGACAGGCAGCCAAACCTGGCAGTCGCATATCTGGCCAGGTGTTGAATATCGCCAGATGGGCGTGTTTGCAGAACTGGATTTCAGCTTGAGCGATAAAGATTCTTTCCGTCTGGGGTTGAGGTTTGATGACTTGCAGGCAGAAGCTACCCAAGCCAATAGCTCTGTACTGGGTAAAAGCAGTCCCAATACGATGTATAAGCAATATTATGGAATAGAGGCCGACAAGGTACACGAGCAGAATCTGAGTGGTTTGTTGGCTTGGCAGCATGAGTTGTTCGACGATCAATCGATCGAATTGCGTGGCAGTCGTAGTGTCAGAACCGCCGATACCAGTGAACGATTTATTGCTTCAAGGGGATCCTGCTGTCATGGCAGTGATGACTGGGTTGGCAATCCGGACATCAAACCGGAAAAACATCAGCAGCTGGATGCCGGCTATCGATACGAGACCGGGGCTGCAGAGTGGTCTGCGATTGTCTATGTGGATGAAGTGCAAGATTACATTCTCAGAACCCAGTCCGATTCGGGAGCCTATATCTACAAAAACATTGAAGCACGGCTCTATGGTATTGAGGCCGATGTGCGTTATTCATTTGGACGTTTTAAACCATCGGCCGGAGTGGCCTGGACCCGGGGAGAAGACCGCGATAACGGATCAGATCTTCCACAGATACCCCCTCTGCAGTTTAACCTTCAATTGGATTACGATGCCACTCGGTGGTTGCTGGGAGCCCGCTGGGAGCTGGCTTCAAAGCAGGAAAAGATCGATATCCAGAGTGGGTTGGATGCGGGAGAAACCGATGGCTATGGCGTCGTTCATTTATACGGTTGGTATCAGCTAGGTCAGGGGTTCAAACTGGAAGCGGGGGTTCAGAACCTGTTTGATAAAGCTTATGCCCAGCATGTGAACCGGGCCAGTCATGATCCATTCGATCCGACAGCCAAACAGGTGAATGAGCCTGGACGAGAAGTTTGGGTGGGTATGAAATATCTGTTTTAGAGGTGTTTTGTAGATTGAACCTGTTCATTAAACAATTAAAAGCCAGTGTTGCTGACCTTATTATCCGGCACCTGTCGAATGTTGTTCTGGTAAAGGTCTTTAACAAAGTAAAGGAATCAAGGTAAGTCCGCTTCGGGCTTACCTTGATTAATGACCTTTAGAAAAGGCGCGAATTTCCGCTTAGTTTTGTGACAGTAATAGAGACTTCAGCTCAACGAATTCTTCCAGCCCGGCTTCGCCCCATTCCCGGCCATTCCCCGACATTTTGTATCCACCAAAGGGGGCTTCATAAGAAAAACTACCGCCATTGAGGTTGACCATGCCTGTTCTCATTTTTTTGGCAATAGCTCGTGCTGAGTCAATATCTTTCGCCCAGACACCACCAGACAGACCATAAGGCGAGTCGTTGGCAATGGCGACAGCATCGTCTTCATCCTTGAAGGGAATGATGACCAGAACAGGACCGAAGATTTCTTCACGGGCTATGGCCATCTGGTTATTTACATCTGCAAAGATGGTGGGCTCGAGATAGTAGCCGGTTTCCAACCCTTCAGGTCTCTTGCCCCCGGTGACCAAGCGGGCACCTTCTTCGATACCTTTCTGGATATACCCGGACACATCCTCCAACTGGGCTTTGGACACCAGAGGTCCCATAAAGCTTGCCGAGTCAGTCGGATCCCCCACTGTAATTTGTTCTGCAGTCGCTTTGGCCAGCTCCACAGCCTCTTCGTAACGACTTTGAGGGACCAGCATTCGGGTCAGTGCTGTGCAGGTCTGGCCACAATTACTCATGACGTTTTGCACGCCTGAACTGACGGCATCAGCCAGAGGAGCCTCTTCGGTAATGATAAAGGCTGACTTGCCACCCAGTTCCAGAGTGACTCTTTTAACGGTTTCTGCTGCCACGGCGGCAACGCGGGTTCCTGCACCTGTTGAGCCGGTAAAGGAAACCATATCCACTTCGGAGTGTGAGGACAGTGCTTCACCCACTACTGAACCAGAGCCGTTTACCAAATTGAAGACACCGGGAGGAAAGCCCACTTCATCCATGAGTTCCGCTAACTTAATAGCATTTAATGGCGTCTCGACACTGGGCTTCAAAACCATTGTGCAACCCGCAGCCAGAGCCGGGGCAACTTTGCCAACGATCTGATGGAGTGGGTAGTTCCAAGGTGTAATAAAAGCACAGACACCAATGGCTTCTTTGTGAATTTCTACAGAACCCTTGATGTCGACTTTATCCATCAGCGCCGTCATGTCGGCATGCATGGACATGGCCATGACCGGGCCACCGGCCTGAATCAGTTCGCAAAGATGAACCGGCATACCCTGTTCAGAGGAGATAATGCGGGCCATTTCGGGAATGCTTTCGGACATCTTTTGGGCCAGCAGGCCGATCAATTGAGCGCGTTCTTCGGAGGGAGTTTCGGACCAGGAGGTAAAGGCTTTTCGGGCGGCTTGCACAGCGACATCAACATCGTCTTTTGTACCTTTGGCGACCTGGGCAATAACAGTTTCAGTCGCTGGATTGACCACATCAATCCAGTCAGGATTCTTTGCCTCAACCCACTGACCGTTAATATAGAACTGGTTATGCTGCTTCATAATTTTTCTTCTCGCAGGTAGTCTCAGCCGGGAGATCTAACCCTATCCTGCACCGAAAAGATAATCAAGTTAGCGTTCGTTCGGGTTGTAAAGAAGGGATTTTTCTATTTATTTTTATCTTCTGGAAACAGATTTTTGACAATTATGATCAGCCCGGCCATCAGGTTGACGGTCGCAGCAGTGATTAAAGCCATAAGCACGTTGTCGCTTAGTGAGAAGAGTTCAACCCAGTTGCCATCGGATCGCTTGAATTGAACTTTGCTGGCACTGGCAATGACCATGCCAGCGACCACGACAGACGACAGAACAACAAAGAGAAATATTCTCCGGGCAAACCCTTTTCTCAGTTCAATGGTGTCTTCCAGTCGGGTGTTGTGAAGACGTTTCTCTTTCAGTTCTTCCTGGGCCAGCAAGACTTTGTATTGCTGTTCGGCAATCCCTTCCTGGGAAAGGTTTTTGATTTCAACTTTCTTTTCTTCCCTGAACAGTTCGTCATCATCAGACTCCGGAGCAGTTTCATTAACTTTCCTGAGGCTTTCAGAGTATTTATTAAGAACTTTCCAGAGTGTTTTCTGGTCGATTTCAGAGGGCTGGCTGGTGGTCTCTTGCTGATCTGCGTCCTGCAACTGCGAAGTCATGTTCAGGCAATCTCTTCCTGCATCAGACCCAGTTCTTTCATCATGGACGTTTGAATCAACTCCTGACTCAATTCGAAATCAGGAATTTCGCCATTCTGATGTTCACTGCGGGTGGTTTCCCAGGGGCTGCCCGGTTTATGTGTCAGGTTAGACAGCGTGTGTGCAGAAAGCCCGCCATAAAGTTCCCAAATCTGATCGACCAGATTCCGAACATTATGATCATGGAGTTCAATCCTGGGAATACAGACTTCAAAGCCCGGGCCTTCATCACTGGTTTTGGCCAGACCTATCTTTTTGATCAGGGTACCCAGACTATGAATGGGTTGATAACCGTAGGCTCTGAATTCGTTATAAACGCTTTTTATAACCGGGCCAAACTTCCAGGCGAAAACCGGTTCATCAATCAGTGGGCGATGGTAAACAGCTAAAGAAAGGGCATGTGCGAAGTAAACCAGCTTTTGCAGTTTCATTGGGCTGATTTCTTCCTGCTTTTCCTGAGCGGTTTCCAGAAAAGCATTAGCAATGGCGACAGCAGGGTATATTCCTTTTTTCACTGTTCATCCTCGCACATTTTATTATTCCTGCCGCCTAGTATCCCTTTCAAAAGCTATTAAAACAAGTCTGATCCGTTTCTAACGTGATGGGTTACTTTCAAGAGAGAGTTCCCTGATATAATACTCATCCAGTTCGCCCTTTTTGGGGAAGCCTTTAACTTCTGGTTTAACCAGACGATGCTGGGTGTTGAAATAAATGGGAATGGCCGGCACCTCTTTATCCAGAATCGTTTCCAATTGCTGGAAAAGAACTTTTCTCTTCTGGCTGAATACTGGGCTGGGAATACCGGTGCAAGCTTGCTCCAGTAAATCGTCATACTCTGGATTCTGGTAACGTCCTTCATTAAAAGCGTAATCGGATTTAAATACTTCCAAAACCAGGCAAGGTTCCGGACTCACTACTGACCAACCGACCCGTGCTACTTCAAACTGGCCTTGTTGCATTTGTGCCAGCATGCTGTTGAATTCCATATTATTCAGGCGGGTTTTAACCCCCAGTGTTTTCTTCCACATATCACTGATCGCCAGAGCAATCTGTCTGTGTTTATCCATCGTATTGTAGAGAATTTCAACTTCCAGAGGCTTTTCGGGCCCGTACCCGGCTTCTTGATATAAGCGCCTGGCTTCTTCGATCTTGTCAGGTTTTGAAAGCGTGCTTTTTGGCAGTGCGGGTGGTTCATAGTCATTGAAGTGATTGGATATGAAGGTAAAAGCAGGCGTTTCTCCCTGACGGGTGATTTTTTCGGTAATTAATTGCCGGTCTATTGCCAGAGAAAGCGCACGTCGCAAAGGCTGATTATTTATCTTCTCATTTTTGATATTCAGGCTGTAATAATAAATGGCATGGGTTGGGTGTGTGCTCAACTGATCCGGAATGGTTTTCTTTAGCTTTTCATACAGTTTGGAAGGCACGCTGGCCGTAATATGAATTTCTCCAGTCTGGTAGCGTTTATATTCAACTTCTGGTTGCAGGGGCAGAAAAATGGCCTTTTCTATCTTTGTTGCTTTCTGATTTCGATAAAACCGGTTTTTGATGACGGTGACCTGTTCGTTAATCACCCAGCTATCGAGCTGATAAGCGCCATTGGAAACCAGGTGGCCTGGCTGTGCCCAGCGTTTAGGGTATTGATTGACTGAGTCCGGATGCAGAGGCATCAGCAGATATTCAATGATGTCCAGAGCGTAGGGTACGGGCTTGCTGAGGGTAACCTTCAGGGTGTGGTTGTCTTCAGCCTCGATTCCCAGTTTCTCGACGGGTTGTTGCCGATGAATAATGTCAGTGGCGTTTGCCACATGCAGGGTCTCAAAAATCTGGGCACGGATAAAAGTATTGTCAGGGTCTATGGCGTACCGAGCTGCGAATTCAAAATCCTTGGCAGTAAGAGCATCACCATTACTCCACTGGAGATCGGGTCTTAGCTTGAAAGTGTAGGTTTTTCCGTCTTCGGAAAGTGTCCAGTCAGCTGCCTGGGCAGGAACATACTGACCGGAGCGGTCTTTAACAATAAGCCCTTCAAAGAGGTTTTTGTGAAGTTGATGTCCCACAATGGTTTGTGAATTATAAGGATTGAGTGAATCCGGGTCGGTACTGTTGCCAATCACCAGTGTGCTGACATTGTTGTGGGCTAAAGATAATACAGAAGTACCAGCCAATAACTGAAACAGGGCTATGAGGCCTATTTGTTTCAATGAAACGTTTTTTATCATCATTATTTTACCGTGAACAACCTGAAGGTTGTTCTATTGAGGACAGCTGGCTTATACCCATTGGATTTCAAGTTGCTGCTAGGCGGCAAGCTCGTGAAGCCCCAGGAGCCTACAAAAAGTTGGTGACTGGGGTGAGCGAGCGCTGACAACAACGTAGCAACTTGAAAGGCGATGGGTATATTAATTAGAGCCGCTGAGTGGGTACTTATACAAGATAGACCCTGATTTATAGTAGAGGCTTCTCAGATTCATTGTTAATAGCTTCTGTATCTGTTATTGATTAGAAAATCCTAGGAGCCTGTCGGACTTACCACTGACCTACTGCGAAAAAGCCGGATTTGGCCATTTTTTATGATTCTTTTCGTTGAATAGCTCGCTATTCGCCTCAAATAATCATAAAAACTGTCTCAA
>NZ_JBPCXO010000295.1:0-4574 GCF_051008435.1 Endozoicomonas sp.
ACACGTTACAGCTCGACCTTAAACCCTACACAAGAGTGGCGTAAGACATACTCCGGTATGCAGCCGTGTTGACGGTGTAGATAAACCCAGAGAATCACTGATTGTCGCAGGTTTTTAGTAGCGGTTACTTTAGGGCCTTTATTGACCAGAGACTTGGCCACGATATAAGTGACAATGATACCCATCAGCGAGGGTACCAGGTTTGCCATCATGACTTGTGTCAGAGGGAGATTAAACGCGTCAGCGGCAGCAATGGTGTTGGGGTTTGGGGAGATAATGTTACCGGCCTTACCGCCGCCGACCATGGCAACCAGTGCTGCCAGAACAGAGATATTGGCGCGGCTGGCAATAGCCAGGGCAATGGGAGCCACTGTAATAACCGCTACATCAACAAACACTCCTGCAGCTGTCAGCAACATGGTGGCAAGAATCAGGGCAATGACTGCTCGGGCTTCGCCCACGGCGTCCACAATTTTTTCTGCAATAACATTGGCGCCACCGGACTCAATTAAAACACCGGCCAGAACACCGGCTGCCAGAATACGCAGTACGGAAGGCGTAATACCCTTAACGCCATTAATCATCAGGGTCACACTTTCAGCCAGATCGGCCAGACCAATCAGTGCTCCCAGCAGGGCACCAATCATCATGCCATAGGCGGGTGGAACTCTTCGTAGAATCAGGGCAATTGAGATTGCGAGACCACTGAGGGCCCCCAAGGTTGTTATTTGGATCATTGGATTGCCAGCATATCAATATAATTACTTGGAATGCCTGGCATTATCGGGATAAGCGTACAAAGAGTGATCGTGGTGTTGAACAGATTGTTCAATAATTTCCATATGAATTTTGTGCAATTGCACAATTCTTGATTTCGTGCAGTCGCAGAGCAAAATGCAAAAAAATCAGGTCGTCAAAGCGTCTGGGGTTCCTTCCTGTGAGCTGGTGGATTTTATCCAGCCGGTAACTGAGTGTGTTGCGATGAATGTGCAGTTTTTTTGTTGTGGCGTTGGCGTCGGCATGCTGGTTGATATAGGTACGCAGAGTCTTACGTAAAATCTTTCGACCATCGGCATCTATTAATGGCTTGGCAAGCGATCCGAGCTCTTCTCCCTTCCAACTTCCAACATGCTCAAGCAGCAAACTGTCGAGTTGAAAATCAAAGTATCGATAGAGCTTTTTGTCGGGTTCCAGTTCCAGACCCAACTGCATGGCTTCCTGAGCGCTCTGGTAGGAGAGAGGAAGTCCTCTCAGCTCTGGAATAAAACGCCCCAGCGCCACCCGGTATTGAATTTCTCCCAGATTTTCTATGCGCTGCATGAGTGATTTCAGGAATTTGAGAATATTGTCCGGATGCCAGGAAATGGAGTCATCAATAGTATGCAAAAGCACAATCTGGGTTGGGCAGATCAGAGCCACCAGGTCATCCGGGTGGTTGTATTTCAACAATTGCTGAATGTGCTCTACTTTTTCGACCGGCAGGTCTTTTCCCTGCTCATTTTTCAGGCTGAAAAGAAGCGCTACTCTGGCAACATGAGGGTTGATGCCCAGCTTGCGGGTTCGGACTTCAAAGAGATCATCGGATTCAGCTTCTCCGTGAATCATCTCGGAAATAATGTTTTCTCGTTGTCGCTGATTCCAGTGAATCTCGGACATGACCGAGGCGTTTTCGATCATCAGTTCGGCGGTCATGACCACCAGATCAGCAAACTGTGAAACGTCCGACGGTTTTCCGGTAACACCAACCACTCCTACGACTTCTCTGCGAAAACGAATCGGCCGGTTTATACCGTGCTGTACACCCTTGAGTTTGTCGGCATTGGTCTCATCAATGTCGTACTGGCTGCCGGTTTCGAGAACCCTGACGGCCCCTTCATGAATCTTGTGTAAACGGTTATCGTCACCTGTACCGATGATAATACCTGTTCTGTCCATGACATTGACGTTACGGCCAATAATGCTCATGGCTCGGTCAACAATGCGCTGGGCTACGGGTTCTGTCAGGTATACAGGCATGGCATCAGTACGGCAGGGTTGAGTTCTCAGGATATTAGCGCTTACAGCGATAACGGCCAATGCGCATTGACCCTAAGGTTGGGGTTCGGTAGCTTTCGCGCCTTTCGCGTGAAGGAAACTTTTGCTTCACCTGGCCCGGACAAAAGAAACCAGGTTTCTGGCTCCGGAATAATACGACAGCGGTTTAAAACGAGGCGTCGAAATGACAACGACCCGGGAATACCCTCTGCCGAGAATGCTGATCTTTTCACTGTTCTTCGCAGGTATGACCATCGCAGCTGTTCTGGCTGCAAAAATTATCACTATTGTCGGCTTTGCCGTTCCTGCCGGTGTTCTGGCCTATGCCATTACCTTTGCCTGTACCGATACGATTGGTGAGGTATATGGGGAAAAAGCAGCAAGAACCATGATTCTGGCAGGTTTTATAACAATGGTAGTGGTCACGGCTTTGATCCAGTTGGCTATTGTCTGGCCTTCTGCTTCTTTTTGGGAAGGTCAGGAAATTATGAACAGATTCTGGGCAGCAGTTCCCGAATCATCATGGCCAGTCTGATTGCCTTTCTGTGTAGCCAAACTCTGGATGTCTGGATTTTCAGCCGTTTGCGCAAGGCGACCAATGAAAAGCACCTTTGGCTGAGAAATAATGTTTCTACCTGTACTTCTCAGCTGATTGATTCGGCTGTTTTTGTTGGGATAGCTTTTTATGGCGTATTCCCCATTGGTGAAATGATCATTGGCCAGTGGATTGTGAAAATGTTGATAGCTGCTTTGGATACCTCTGGTTTATCTGGGTGTTTCTTTATTAAGAAAAGATCAAAATCAGAATTAATATTCTATTCTGCCTGATTTTCGAATCAGGCAGATCTTATAACTGTTGCTCAAAAGCGATAAGCCTCTGCTAAACTGCCATCCACCCTTCAGGTTTATTGGGTGAAGTTTCAATGCACTGTGAAAAAATATTAACGCTTCTGATATTTTTGAACGCAGGAGGCGTTCTTGCCCAGGGTTCTTCTGAAGCTGATTTACTGCACCATAAACCATCAGGATATGAGCGTTTTACAATAAGCGGGCATTCGTTGGTTTTTAAACCTGGCAATAATACAAATATAAATTCGCCTTATCTATTCTCTGACTCAAACGTAAATTCCACTGAATTTGAATGGGAAGACTCTCTGGCTTTTTGTTCGAGAGATATTTCACAAGAAAATTATCTCGATGTAAATCGAGAACCTTTTCAGCGCTATGTAAGAACCGTTTGCTCTGAGATTGATGATCAGGAGAGTGAAAATACGGCCCGTGTCAGCGTTTCATTCCAGCCTTCCCTGTTCATCAGAGTGGATAATCATACAGACGGGAACACTTACCTGGTGGTCATATCGGTAGATCAACAGGGAAAAGTGCATGTTTACCATCATTACGTGGGTAACAGCTTTCATCACGAATGGATTCAGGAAGAAAGATGGCTGACTTCAGATGAAAGCGGTGTGGGCCATTTATGGAGGATCAGTAAAGAAAAAGAAGAAATCCGATTGAGCTCCATGAGCCTGCAGGACGATGTGTTGAGCCGTTTATCTTTCCCTGAACCTGGAACCTTCGAGATTATCTGGCGAAATAGTGAGCTGGTGATTGTTGACCATAGCGGGCTGCCTCGTATTATCGAACTTCCATTACTGAAACGCTCAGGCCTGACCTTTCTATTCGGTTATAGATACGTTCCAGCGAATACTGCAGTAGCAAAGCTATCGAAAAAAGGAGCTGATTGCCGGAGCGTCGTGACAACAGATTATTCTGCACGCTCTGAGTTTGATCGCTTTTCACGGCTGGCTGAAATTATGAATAAGCTGGTCCGGTTGTTTCATCTACGCCATCAATTTCAAGGGTTTTATGAAGACTCAGAGCAGCAGGAAGCCGTAAAAAAGAATCTGCAAAAAATTAATATGCTGGCAGGGCGTACCATCAGTCTGTTATTACCGAACAAAGCGCTCTATACAAGGTTGGATGATCTGCTGGGGACAGGGGCTCCTGTCTATAGAAATGCCTCACTGGAAATCTCAGCAGACAATCTGGTTTTTTCTTTAATGGACTATTATCAGGATGATCACTGGCCTGAGTTTATGATGTTGTTTTTTGCCATGGCAGATATGGGTGTAGAAGGCTTAGATGCAGAGAAGATTGATGTTACTTTCAGGGAGCAAATGCAAATACATGACTTCTGGCGCTATGTGGTGGATGAAAATGGCATGCTGCGCCCCAACCTTCAGCATCTAACCAGAGATCAGCTGTTACTGGGTCCTGGCCAGCCCCGGGATGATGAAGACGACGATGAACCTGTGTTGGATATATCAGAAGGTAATGGAGTGAATGAGGCACCCTCAGAAGCCACTCTTCCAGCTCAACCAAAAGAAGTCCCCGTCGATCGATTGATTGATATCTAGGAGCCTGTCGGACTTAAGACAATTTCGGCCTAAATTCCAGAAAGAACGGCCCAATTATTCGATGAATTCGATTAAATAGGTCAACTATTCTCACGAATCCATCGAATAATTCGACTCGTTCTA
>NZ_JBPCXO010000296.1:0-3942 GCF_051008435.1 Endozoicomonas sp.
AAAGATGACAGCTGTGTGGCTGTCGTTTTGCCGAATGAGGACAGCAGGTAATCGCTATACAGCTCAAACAGCTCTGTGTTCATGCTCTAAAGCATGGCAGATTTTGCTGAGTGCGTAACATGAGTTACGTCAGGCATTTGTCAGGGAGAGCAGGCTGTGAATACCTCATCCATGCTGCTGACGAACTGGCAAAGTTTGGATGGAAAAACTTCCATCGACTTGAATGGCGGCAGTTTCCAGGACCAAGTGCTGAATCATTGCTTTGTGGCTGTTTATGGCCCAGCGCCCGATGATTCTTTTACACTCTTCTGTGGCTTTTCAATGACGCCTCTGCAAGGTGAATTGCCACCAGTAAAGCCAGACTCAGTGCCAACTGCCAGCAATTTGATTCTTAAAGAAATGAATAAGGAAACTCTGTTCAAGCAGTCCTGCAAGATGTTTAACGAGAAGAATCCAAAGTTTTCTGTGGGTCAGTGTCTGAGCCAGTTCCGAAAGCAGTTTGATCTTATTAAGACCTACAGGGATCAAAGTACTCCTGCTCATTAATTATCTCTGCGAATCCTTTTCCTCCGGTACAAGGACGTACCTGATTACCGCACCATGCCAATAAACTGTAGAACTGAGCCGTTAGGATGATGGATGTATTGCAGCCCGGTGAAGCCTTGAGTCTGAAAGGTGTTTTGCAGACGATTCACCATTGGGTAACGCATCTTGGTCAGCAGTTTGCCTGACTGAGTATCAAAGAACAGAATATCCAACCCCTGCATCCCCTGTTGAATAGCGACTCTGAAGGCCGGGAACTCATTCAGTTCCATCGGTTGAGCCCTGGATGCATTATTCCCCAGCATCAGAGGCAGTGTTAGAGCATACCCCTTGGCTTCCGGATTTTTCTGAAAATAAAAGTTCAGGGCTGCTTCCTGGGCTCTGGCCTGGGACAGTGGCGAAATGAGCAGGACGCAAAGACTGGCCAGTACCAGGGTAATCCTTTTCATTATGATTCCTTTCATCAGAGGCTCTGCTGTTATGTCTCGACAGTCAGGCTGAAAACATAAGTTTTGCTGTGTTTCATACCTAGCTGAATGGGCATAACTGCATGGTCTGAAACCGTGAATCCACAATGCCGGAAAAGCATGTACTGCTGTACTGTTACACCAGTACGTTTTCAGGGTGGTGATGGACAGAGATGTCAGAGAAGTCATGGTCAGATGTGTTAGATCTGGTTCAGAGTCAGTCGGACAGGCAGGCGTTGGACAGGGTGATGGAATTACTGTTGACTCCGGAAGAACAGGAGGCAGTAGCTTCAAGACTGGCGATTATGAAGGCATTACTGGACGGGGAAGCTTCACAGCGTGAAATTGCATCACGCCTTGGGGTCAGTATTGCCAAAGTCACTCGTTGTTCCAACTACCTGAAAAGATTAGATCAACAGGATAAACAGATCTTAGAAGCCGATATATGAGTGAAGCAATAATAGGCAGTATTCCGGCAGAAAAGCCGGAGCAGGAAGGAAGCATCCTGGGGGGGACCGTCATCGTGGCAGGGACCGCCATCGGTGCCGGTATGTTTTCTTTGCCGGTGGCTACCAGTGGTATGTGGTTTGGTTATTCCATCATTTTGATGTTATTGACCTGGTATTGCATGTACAGCTCAGCGCTGTATCTGTTGGAAACCAATTTGCGTTTTCCCCGTGGTGCGAGTTTTGACACCATGGCCCAGGCAACAATGGGCAATGTGGGGCGCATCATTAATGGTGCATCTGTCGCTTTTCTCTGTTACATCCTTACTTACGCCTACATTTCCGGTGGCAGCTCTATCATTACCTACAGTCTGCAATCGGTAGCCGGCATCAGTTTGACTGCGGGTAAAGCCAGCCTGATTTTTGCGGTCGTATTGTCTGTGATTGTTGTTGCCGGAACTCGAGCAGTAGACCGGGTCACCACGGTATTGATGGGCGGCATGATCATCACTTTCCTGGGCTCTTCCGGGGGCTTAATCAGTGAGGCTCAGCCGGCAAAGCTGTTTCCTGGTCTGAGTCTCGCAGAAGCTATTCCCTATTCACTGGTAGCGCTCAGCTTTCTGGCCGTCAGCTTTGGCATGCAGACAGCGGTTCCGAGTCTGACCAAATATTACAACCGGGATGGCAGCAAAGTTCGTAATGCGCTGCTTTGGGGTTCTCTGCTGACTCTGGGCATCTACGTGTTCTGGCAAATTGCCATTTTTGGAAACATTGATCGCAGTGAATTTCCGGCCATCATTTCTGTCGGCGGCAATATTGGCAGCATCATGGGTGCGCTGGCTGACAATGGGTTGGACCTGAAAGTTTCTTCACTGTTGCAGCTGTTTTCCAATATGGCTGTGGCCAGTTCATTCCTGGGGGTTGCTCTTTGCCTTTACGATTACCTCTCTGACCTGTTCGGGTTTGGTGAGGATTTATCCGGGCGACTGAAGACTGCGGCTATTACTTTTGTACCGCCAACACTGTTGGGTGTTTTGTTACCCAATGGTTTTATTACCGCGATCGGGTTTGCCGGACTGGTAATGGTGATCTTCTGTGTGCTATCGCCAGTACTGATGGCCTGGATTGGGCGTCAGAAGTCTGATGAAGGTTATCAGGTACCGGGCGGTTTACCGCGAATGGGGCTGGTGTTGGCCTTTGGTCTTCTCTCCATGACACTGGCTGGAATGGATGCGTTTGGTTTGTTGCCTGCTTTCGGGAAATAATTTCTATCAGGAGCAGGCAGGTGCCTGCTCCCTTCGATTTAAATAATAACCACGCCCGGAATCAGGAAGAACAGAAGAGCGTTGACGATAGACAGCACGATACCCATGATCAGTGCCCAGCCAAAATTGTTAATCTTGAAGCTGTCCATAAAATAATCCACGATCATCAGCATCAGGGCATTGAGTACCAGAGTGAACAGACCCAGAGTCAGGATGGTGATGGGCAGAGTCAGGAAAAACAGAATGGGTTTCACGAAGGTGTTGACCACAGCCAGCAGGATCGATACCAGCACCGCACTGCCATAGCTTTTTATTTCTACGCCTTTGAGGATTCTGGCAGTAATGAAAACAGCCAGACCGTTGATCAGGAAATACAGAATCAGGCTCAGCATCTTAATCTCGCTTCAGGAATAGGCAGTTGAGTCAGTCTACTTTAGCACTCCAGGTCCACCGCTTAAAATTGACTTTATTTTTTGTTTACATTTTTCGTTTCTAACAGGCGATCAAGAGTCGATGGATGGGCTGAAGTAATGAATCTGTACGCAGACTTTTGCTGTATGCAATAACTAACCCGTTCACTGAAAACGAAAACAACACTTTTTAAAAAGTGAATGGTATTCATTGCTAGTCTTCTGTTACCCGTTCGTTTTGAGAGGTAATCAGATGCAACATTTACGTAAAAGTCTGATCAGTGCCTACTTTGTTTTCCTACTTTGTTTTATCCACATTCGCCCTTTCTGTTAACGCAGATTGTTCCTTGTTCTGGAATAAATTACCTGCCTATCACAGCTTGATTGCTCCGGAAAAGCAGCCTTATGGGTTCAGGGATCTTTTTTATCACAATAAGCATAAGCGTATTTACATTAATCTGTATGGCTATTCGAATTACAATACTCTTGCCCATTATGATTGGAAGACCAATACTATTGCGGGACTGAAGATTGATACCAACGATGAGTTGATGCATTTGGTTGGTTGGGGGGAAGATAGTTACGGGAATCTCATTGCCTATACCGATGATGTGAATGGAAAGCATTTTGGTACATTTAATGACAAAGGAATCTGGAAAGATTTTGCAGATGCCAGCAAAAAATATGGCTCTTTTGAATTTCAAGTGGGTAAGCAGGATTCATTCACTCGGGTGAAATTCAGCTTGCCAGTCAGTAAATAAACCATAATTTTAAAGTGCGGTTTCTTATAGCCTCTTGCCTTTCGCTTGGC
>NZ_JBPCXO010000297.1:0-12067 GCF_051008435.1 Endozoicomonas sp.
GGTCGATACCATTCACATACAACAGAAAAAACTTTTCAATTTTTTTAATAAATTACACATCAACACACACACCACCACTATATGTTATGCGAGGGGGAAATTTCCCCCTAACCCCCTTTTAAATTTAGGAATTAATTTGTATGCTCTATATATATATAATGCCAGGAAAAGGAAAACAAAAGAAAAACAACACAAGAAAAATACAAGGGATAAAAAAGGTACTTAGCATGACGGAGCAGCGGGCACGAAAGAAAAAAATGATGGCATTGGTCGGTAAACAATTAGCGCAGGAGGCAGTGGAAACCGGTAAAATAAATTTGTTCACTCTACCGCAACATCTAACGCGACGGCGACAGCAAGAGATACAACAACCACAACAACCACAACAACCACAACAACCACAACAACAGCAGCAGCAGCAACAACAGCGGCAGCAACAACAACAGCAACAACAGCAACAACAGCAACAACAGCAACAACAGCAACAGGGCAAAGACAACAATCAGAAGCAGGATCAACAGAAAGAACAAAATCAACAAGGCCAGGGGCAACAGAACCAGCAGCAGAACTCTGAGAATCAGCGACAAAATTCGGGGGATTCCCAAGAGAATCAGCAACAGCAGAACCAGCAAAACAATGGTCAGCAAAATCAGGAACAGGACCCATCTTCCCAGTCCCGCTCAGACAATAACCAGCAACAAAAAGAACAGGAAGAATCATCGGCTTCCAGTCAGCAACAGCAAGAGTCGGAGCCACAGAACCCTGCTGAAACGGCACAACAGCAACAGGCTCAGTCTGGAGAGTCTGGAGAGTCGGAAGAACAAGATGATCAGGAACAACAGGCGATGCGTTCTCTTGAAGAGCAGCAAACCACCAGCCCCGACCAACAGGCGATCGAGAACTGGTTGAAAACCATACCGGACGACCCCGGTGGTCTGCTTAGGCGAAAATTTCTTCAGCAACAACAGCAGAGAGAGCAAAAAAGACAACAGGAGCAGTCATGGTAAACCCGATTTTTTCCAAACTGAGTAAACTACTGGTCCTGCTGACCGGAATGTTTCTGTCTGTCCAGGCTATGGCGGGCCTGACCGCCACGGTTGACCGGACCAACCTGGCAGAATATGAAACTCTGGAGCTCACCCTCAGAACAGACAGTGATACCAGTGCAGCCCCCGATCTGTCACCACTGGAAAATGATTTTGACATTCTGGGGACTCGCCAAAGCCGTCAGATCCGAATCATCAATGGTAACAACGAATCCTGGCGGGACTGGATTATCACCCTGTCCCCTAAAAGCGCCGGTCGACTTCTGATACCCAGTCTTCAGCTTGACGGTATGACCTCCAAAGCCATCAGGTTGGAAGTGGCCAGTACAGCCAGTGCTCGGGCAGCGGGTTCAGGTGGGATTGGTCCGGTATTTATTCGCACCGAAATCAGCGATGAATCCCCCTATGTTCAGGAAGAAGTGATCCTGACATTGAAGATCTACTATCGGGTTCAGCTTTACGATGATCGCCGACTGTCACCCCTGAATATCGATGGTGCCATTGTTCAACAGCTGGGTGAAACCCGAAATTATGAAACGGTTCTGGATGGTAAGCGCTATGGCGTTTTTGAGCTTAACTTCTCGATTCATCCGCAAAAACCCGGCTCCATGCAAATACCCGGCCTGACGTTCTCAGCCACTATGCCGGACCGCAGAGACACCTTCGGCAGTATTTTCTCTATGAGTGGCAAACCCGTCGCCGCCAGATCGTCAGAGGTCATGCTGAACGTTCAGCCACAACCCGATGGTTTCAGTGGCCCGGTCTGGTTACCCGCTCGCAACCTGACGCTGACCGATGGTTGGAGTGCAGCACTGGACAAGGTTAAAGTGGGCGATGCGATCACCCGAACCATTGTCGTCGAAGCGGAAGGTCTGACAGGCGTCCAGTTGCCGGCAATCAATATGCCCAAGCCCAGGGGAGTTAACGCCTATCCGGACAAGTCCACAACCGATGACCGGGCTACCGACTCCGGAGTGACTGGCAGCCGTATTGAAGCCATTGCCCTGATTCCCACCCGCCCCGGCAAGATTGAACTGCCTCCGGTGCGTTACCAATGGTTTGATACTGATACACAAACAGAAAAAGTCGCGGTGATTCCGGCCAAAACCATTACCGTATTGCCTTCTGAAAATGGAGAAGTGGTGGCAGATACTCCCACCATCCCTTTACAGAAATCAGAGGAACCCAAAGCCCCTGTCTGCCCACCGGCGCCCCAAGGCATGACCGGAACGACAGACACAGACTGGCTGTGGCCATCGGTTTCAGCTCTGCTGGCTTTGCTCTGGCTGTTCACACTGGTTGCTTTATTGCGATGCAAGCGATCAGGAAAAGCATTGTCAGAAACGGCTTCAGAGGCCTCAAAATCAACAACTTTAAATGAGAAGGCAGCCTGGGGAAACCTGGAAGCCGCCTGCAGATCAGAGGACTTAAACCAGATCCGACACAGCTTTATCCAGTGGACACAGGCTCTGATAGAAGATTCCACCCTGGTGACAACGGACAAATGTCTGCAAAGGTTCAGCAGCAAGGCCTTAAGTGCATTGTTCCGTCAGCTTGAGTCCAGCCTCTACTCAGGGCAAAAGCAAAAGCTGGATACTGCAACCTTGATCAAGCTTTGCAGTCAGCTGCGCAAAGATCATAAAGGTAAGTCTTCCGGCACTTCCAATAGCGATATGGACAGTCTCTACCCGAGCTGATCCTGAGGGGTTCTCACATCACTGTGGGAACCCCTTTAATCACACGGATCCTTTGCCTTGTCTAACTTGGGCACCAGTTGTAAATCCGGGCATTCTTTCATCGCTTTTTGCCACTGGTAATCAAAAGCATTCTTGTACATTTTCAGGGTTCTTTCGGGCCAGTCTTCGGCATCATTCTCAAACATGATGTTCAGATCTCTGTCCGCTGTCACCTGAAAGTCCTTGCTTGCACCTTTTGCAGTTTCCAACACACACTGGGCATCAAAACAGCCTATCGGGACGACATCCGTCACCTTCTCTTTCAGTAATGCCGGAGCCAGCTCCCCCTCTATTACTCCCTGGGCAACATCCGGATCTTTCAGCTGCACTGTCTGATCAAACGCCCCTTTGGTGTTCTTGAGAAATATCTGAAACTGCTTACTTTTCACCATCTCAAACAACAGATCCGGAAGTGTCTCCCCTCCCCCTCGCCAGCGGACATCAATAAAATGAACATTATCATTGTCTGAAAAATGGCTGATCAGCTTTATCTGCTCTCGAATCACACGCTCTTTTTCACTGATCAAAAAGACTTTGTCGTATTTTGGTTGCATATCAATGACAAGAATCGCCACTTTTTTGCCTTCGCTCAAAAGCCGCTCAATATAAGCAATGGAATCATTCGCATTGGCCAGCACCAGGGAAGAGAAAAATGAAAGAGTGGTGAGTAAACCCAATAGTCTGTTCATGTTAGTGCTAAGTCGTTAACACTCGAACACTATAGCTAAACCCACAGGAGCAATTAGCTGAATTCCAGACAGAAACAGCCATGAGAGAAGAAAAATATTTTTCACAATAAAAAAAACCGGTCACCCCCAAACAGGAGTAACCGGTTCTTCAGAGACTGATGAATCAGGCAGTCGTTAACTTGCCCGGTTTTTCAGACTTTTTTTCGCCAGTACCTTCCAGATTCTCTGACTTGATAAAGAAGCGGGCCAGAGCTGGCAACAGCCAGATTGCACCGATCATGTTCCAGATAAACATGAAGGTCAGCAGAATACCCATGTCCGCCTGGAACTTCAGTGGCGAGAACATCCAGGTACCTACACCTATCGCCAGCGTCATACCGGTAAAGGTAACGGCCTTACCCGTGATCTGCAGGGTCTTGTGGTAAGCTTCCTGCAGAGGCATACCCTGCTTCAGATAGCTTTCAAGACGACTGTAGATGTATATTCCGTAATCCACACCAATACCCACACCCAGGGCGATCACTGGCAGTGTTGCCACTTTTATACCAATGCCCAGGTAGGCCATCAACGCCTGACAGAGTACTGAAGTCAAACCCAGCGGGATAACAATACAGAATACGGCTCTCAGGGAGCGGAAGGTCAACAGACACAAGACACTGACAACAAAGTAAACCCAAATCAGCATTTCTGCCTGAGCCTTGCCAATCACTTCATTGGTAGCAGCTTCGATACCAGAGTTACCGGTTGCCAGCAGGAACTGCATCTCTTCGTTGTCATTGGCTTCAGCAAAGTCTTTGGTAGCTGCTACCACACGCTCAAGTGTTTCTGCTTTATGATCATCCAGATAAAGCACGACCGGAGCCATAGAGCAGTCAGAGTTAAACAGGGAACTGGCGTTGGATACAGAGCTGTTCAGAACATAAGGGTTACGAGACAGTGTCTGCCATTTGATATTACCCTCGTTCAAGCCAGTGATAACCCGCTTGGAGACAGTCACCAGTGAGATGGCTTTCTGAACACCTTTCACGTTCTCCATTTGCCACATGTAGCGGTCAATGGCTTCCATCACCTGATAGGTCGAACAACTCTCAACCCCTGTTTTTACCATCACCACAAACTGGTCGGCACTGGTTGAGTAGTTGCTGGTGAGGAACAGGTTGTCCATGTTGTATCGAGAATCCGGGTGGAACTCGGGAGCACCAGGATCCAGGTCACCAATTTTGAGATCCTGAGCTTTATAAATACCGAAACCGAAGCCCAGAATAGCAATCACTACCGAAACAGGAACCACTTTGGGGTGAGCAAAGTTGGATAACAGACCCCAGATTCCGCCTTCGTCCTGCTGCTTGGCACGGATTCTCGCAACAGACTTGTCGCTGGAACCGGCAAAAGACATCAGGACAGGCAACAATACCAGGTTGGTCAGAATGATTGCTGCCACACCAATACTGGCGGTGATAGCCAGATCCTGAATCACCTGAATCTTAATGACCAACAGTGTCAGGAAACCAATCGCATCGGAAGCCAGAGCAACCATACCGGGAATGTACAAACTTCTGAAAGCACGGCGGGCAGCAGTCAGTTTGTCCGCACCGGAAGCCGCTTCAACCCCGACACTGTTAATGATCTGCACACCATGGCTGACACCGATGGCGAAGATCAGAAACGGTACCAGCACAGAGTACAAATCCAGGCCATACCCAAAGGTCGCCAGCAAACCTATTTGCCAGACCACCGCCACCAGCGAGGTAATCAGGGGCACCAGTGTGCTGCGCAGGCAGCGTGAGTAAAGGAACAGAAGAAACGCAGTGATACCAATCGCCATGATGAAGAACATGACAATGGCTTGTACGCCATCAAACAGATCACCGAATACCTTCGCGATTCCGACAATATGCAGTGACACACCCTGCTGATTGTATTTTTCTCTGAGTTCTTCAAGCTTGTCAGACAATCCACGGTAATCCAGCGCTTTGCCGGTTTCAGGATCACGTTCGAATAATGGTGCACTGATGATGCTGGATCCGAAATCATTTGATACCAGCTGTCCAACCTGACCGGAGCGCAGAATATTCTGCCTCAGTTCATCCAGGCTGGCCTGAGTCCCATCATAAGTCTGCGGTATCACCGGCCCCCCGGCAAAACCTTCTTCCGTTACCTGGGTCCAGCGTACACTGGGAGTCCACAATGACTTGAGTTTGGATCGATCAACACCGGACAGGAAGAACACTTCGTCATTCAGGTTCTTCAGGACTTCCATATATTCGGCGTCAAAGATATCCCCATTATTATTGGACACCGCAATCCGGATAGTGTTTCCGGAACTGCCGGCTTCCATATTCGTCAACATGTTCTGAATATAGGGGTGATTCAGCGGAATCATTTTCTGGAAACTGGCATCCACTCGCAGGCCAGTGATCATTTTCCAACTGAGGAAAATGGTTGCCAGCAGGAACAGCAGACAGATCAGCAATCTATTCTTGAAGATGAACCTTTCCAGAATAGGTTCTGTGCTGAAGTGATTCGACGACATAAGCTACAGCCTCTTTTTTTTATTCTGAAAAATATTTTGCTCTGCCGTTTTGATATCGGAAGGGGTCGCAAAAAATTTCTCTGTCGCTATGAGCATTTATTCTTGTTCTTTTTCAGGCTTGGGCAGTGTGCTTCTTTCCAGCACTTCACCACTTGGGCTCATCCGATGGATGCCTCCCTGCCCTACTACCACAATGTTTCCGTCCACACCTGGGGCCAAAGCACTGAGTGATACCCGGTCTCTGCGATTGACTGCACTCCACTGTCCCGCTTTGCCAGAAACAAATGAACCAGAGGTTCCCACCAGAATACTTTTTCCGTTGTCCATCACGGCAGAGCCGAATAATGTCTCACCGGTACCGGAACTCATTGCGCCCCAGGTTTTACCCTGATCGGTACTGCGAAAGACATTCCCTCTCAAACCATGAATCAGGACTTCTCCCGGACCGGTGGATACGCCAAAAAGACTGCCTTCATAAGGGCTTTCCAGTGTCTTCCAGGTACGACCGCTGTCGGCTGAGTGAAACAAGATGCCTGCTTCACCGGCAATATAAACATTGCCATTACCGTCTCCAGTAATGGCATTGTAATGAAATTCTTCTTCGTTATTGATTCGGTCGCTGATATCCACCCACTCTTTACCCCCGTTACGGGTTTGAAGAATGGTGCCATAGGCTCCCAGAGCAATGCCGCTGTTGACATCGTCAAACCAGACATCCAGCAATGGCGCTTCAAGGTCAATATCGTCATAAACTCTTTGCCAGCTTTCACCAGCATCCATTGTTTTGAGAACGATAGCGTCGTGACCTACGGCGTAACCCACTTTATCGGATGGAAAATAAACGGCTGTGAGCATCTGTATGGTAGGCACTTTCGCCTGACTCCAGCTCACACCATTATCATCAGAGTAGAGGATATGGCCTCTGTCACCCACCGTGACCATTCGCGGTGATTCCGCAGCCCGGGTGACATCCAGCAACAGCGATTGTGACGCCATATTGCTCATCTTGGCGAATTGAGGCTCAGTGACTTTAGCGTCTGCGGCCTGACTGACCGTTGCCAGCATCAGGCTTACAGCCATCACACAGTGCCTTACAGCTTGCACCGTGGACCCCTTCCTCCTGGAAGCCTGTCCGTTCCAATCCATGTATAACTTCTTCCCAGGGTACAAAGACATGCAGCTCCCCTCAATCATTCTTATTATTCATTGTGAAAGTGTCTCTGGCTGAAATTTTGCCTACCGGAGCAGACTATTAGACGACACTTTTCAAACAGGGCAGTATTTGTTAGCTCAAGGCTGTTTTCGACTTATTCTTTGACTAGCGATTATAAACAGACAAGTAAAGCCTCGCCAAATCTTTCACATCGGATTTCACAAAATCGTCCATAAGGACTACAAAAAACACCAAAACACTTCATTTTAAAAGAAAAACGACCTGAGAAAGGCTAGCTTTTCAGGCCGTTTTATTGAAGACAAGTGATTTACCTGCGCCCTCTCCTCCTTAAAGCAGAAGGCTTAAAGTAGTTCTTTGGAGGGATCGCCCGCTCAAAATCAATATACGACGACTCCTCGTTAGCAAGACCCTGAACGTGGTAACGTCTGGCCTGAAGATCATGGAATACATCCAGACCTGTCCAGACTGTAGGTCGATCATAGTAATTGATCAGGTAAGCCATACTCACCCGCCACAGGTTGCCCCGGCTGTCGTATTGATCAAGCACCGCTGCCCCCCAACTGTCCTCATCCAGATAGAGAACGCGTTTTGAGTAAACATGACGGGATCCGGGCTTGATCTGACCCTCTATAACCCAGACCCGATGCAATTCATAACGGGTATGCTCAGGATTGACATGCCCACGCTTGAGAATGTCTTCGTATTTGAGTTTGGGGTTGATCAGCTCATAGTTGTGATAAGGAATGTACAGTTCTTTCTTCCCTTTCAACACCCAGTTATAACGGTTCGGAGCACCATTATAGATATCGGTGTCATCTGCCGTTCTCAAACCATCGGAAGCCGCGATAGGAGTGTCGTAGGACAAATTTGGAGCTCGTCTCACTCTTCGCTGACCGGCATTGTATCCCCATGCCTGCCTGGGCTGTTTGATCTGGTTCAGGGTTTCATAAACCAGCACCGCGCCCCCTGCCAGACGAGCCGGTGACTTGGTAAACGACAGATAATAAAAAATAGTGTTATCAAGGCTCTTCTCAGAACCGCCGGGCAGATTGTAGTTCAACAAGGCTTCCTGTTGAGATGTCACCAGCGAGTAGGCCCCGCTTCTCTGCACAGCAACTTCCGATGCCCTTCTGACCACATACTCTCCGCGATAACGGACAATGTGATTCCAGATCGCCTCCAGGCCATTTTTGGGAATGGGAAAAGGATAAGCGTCATAAGCCCCCTTAAAACCATTACCCCCGTCGAGCAACTGTGCTTTGGTAGCCGCTGCCCGGGTATTGTAATAAATCCGTTCGGGCTGACGTGCCGTTCTTCGGGTTTTATAGATCGGCATCTTGAAGGTTTCAGGATAGGCTTCAAACAATGCGATCTGCCCGGCGGACAGCTTGTCACGGTGTTTATCCAGATTACTTTTATCGATGACAAACAACGGTTTATCATCTGGAAATGGATTAATGTAATGCATTCCGGGCTTGAAGGCTTTGGGAACCTCAGCTTCCTTAATACCACCGGTCCATGCCGGAATAGTCCCTTCTTTATTACCCGCTTTTTCTGCACCGATTGGCGTCAGGTCTTTACTTAACCTGAGGGCTTCCTGTTCAGAAACAGCCGCATTAAGGCTGATGGGCAAAGACACCATCAGTAAGAATGTCGTCAGTAGCCAACGGTCGTTTTTGTTATTGTTCATTATGAGCATCCCTATCCCGTCAGAATGAGTACTTCATATTGAAGGCGACATTGTCTCTGTCGTTAATGGAGTTGGTTCTCTCTGAACCGTAGAAAGTGGTGTACGCCAAGTCGGCTTCGAAAGCATTCAGGTAGACTCCCTTAACCCCCAGAGTGAAGGCTTTTCTACCTGCCAGAAAATTACCGGTACGACGGGAATTCCCAGTCACATCATGTTTGTAGATCGCATAGGGATTGAGGTTAATACCGGCAAAGACATCATTCAGCTCACCCGACAGCACCGCCGTAAAACCCCAGCTGAACTTGTCCAGGCGGTCACGGGATGGCGTATAGTCAGTCACAAATGAAGCCCCATACGCGCCAGAAGCGGTTGATACAAATGTATCGTAATCATCCAGATTCTGGATGTATTCAAAAGACGGTTCCAAAATTCCGTAAAGCCCGTCAAACCCAATGCTGGGTCCAAAGTTTTCCACGAACACCAGTGAGCCTGTCCAGAGCTTTATCTCATCATAATTCTTATAAGCTCCCGAACTTAGACAATATTCCAGCCCGGGATGAGCTTGTGAGAAATTAGTGAAACAGTCAGCACCTGCCAAAATCGCTGGAAGATTATCTTTGAACCCATCCACCAGATCATCAGGATGGTCAATCCACATCGGGGCGTTAGGTCGATAAGCCAGTTCACCCGCTATAGAAGTACTTCCGAAAGCCGTATTGAAACTGATTCCATACATCTGGATGTCTTCAGGGAAAACCATAGTGGTTCTCAGACTGTTCGAAAGCACATGTGCGCCTGCCAGACCACCTACTACCTCTTGTTTGGACTGGCCCGTTAAAGCGGCTACACCGGTGTAATAGTTATCCAGAGCTAAAGCCAGATTGGTATTTCCTGCACCGGTGACTGCGGCCAGGGCGGCCTGAGCCGCACCATTGTCCATACCGGCTTCGATAAAGGGAACGTGCGAACTGTAGTTAACAAAATAAAAACCGAACTCAGTATCGTTCAGTTCTTCCGCAAAGTATTTAAAGTTAAAGCCCCACTGACCATCATCGCTGGCATCTTTCTTGGCCGAAGTATCGGCGACCACGATGTAGTCACCATTAACATTGATGCCAGTCGCACTGTAGAAATCACCAAAAACCTGCCCCAGTGTCGGCGAACCCACGCCGGAAGGTGTGACATCCCATGTGCCATCAATCAATTTCAAGCTCGAAGTGATTTCGTTATACCCTTTGGTCGCCCCTTCAACAAAAAGATCATTGGTGCTGAAGTAGGAACCTCTTCCCGGCAGAACCGTTTCTTCCCATTGGAACTGGTAGAAAGCAGACATGGATAAGTTGTCAGTAATTCCCAGGCTGAAAGAAATAGCATTTTGGGGAATCAGCAGATCTTTAACTTCAGATCCAGGCAGGGCATAGGACGCACCATCCAGGGCATTAATCGTATTAATACCGTCCCGGTAAAAAAGCCCTTCCCCCCAATTCATGACCTGCTTACCAAAACGAACATCCAGAGGCATCTCACCAATATCCCAGGCACCATAGAAATAGGCGTCCTGAATCTTGGCATCACGGCCCTGGCCGTCTTTCACATCATCTGCCCAGTCATTGCCGTAAGGATAGGTACCTGCCTGATTTGGATACCCCGCTGCCAAAGCATCGCGATTGACATCGTTCCAGTCGTTATGGGAATCCATCATGACGGTGTCATAAAAAGCGGTTCCCCGGATAAACACACCGTATTGTTCCTGCCAATCGATCTCCAGATCGGCTGAGACTTTAATCACCTGGGAAACCAGCCCTTTATCAAAAGCGCGGTTGCCGTCATTGAGATTGACATCATCATGGTTGGGTGTGCTGCTGCCCCGGTATCGGGTGTTGTCCCGACCTTCTACCCGCCACATGGCTCCGTAGGATACCGTAGTATCCAGGGCACCGGTGATATTGCCATCTTCAGAGGCAAACTCGGCGGCGTGAACCGAAACAGATAAAGCAAGAGAAAAGCTGCCTGCAAGCGCAAAGCCGGAACGCCAGGCCGCAAGACGGATTGGATAAGATTGGGCAATCGCCATAGCTGGAAGACTCCCTGTCGGTGCCATTTTTATTATTTTGACTTCCCGCTGTCACATTCCCTGACTGCGTACAAACTCCCCCTGATACTGCTTATATTAAATTTACGTTTTTCCTACCTTCCAACAGAAAAGCCAGAAAATCAACTTTTCTGGCTTTCAAAGAATCATCTATAAGACAATCTGGGACTCGGTAAAAAGAAAATCAACCCGTCATTCAAGCATGCTTCATTCTGTACCAGCTTCGCTCAATTACAGAGATGGAAACCGCCAGAAACAGAACATCCTTCACCAGAAAGAAATTAGTAACCAGTATGCCATCGGATATTTTCCAGACATTAGGCGTTGTGACCAGAAAGCTGAGAGTAGCCAGGAAGATCAAGGAAGCTGCGATTCCAGAGTAAAAACCAATTTTTGGGCTTTTTAACCCTGCAATCAGCCCTATAGCCACAATAATCTCTACAGCTCCAATAATGCCAGACACCATTTGCACCGATAAAACATCATACAACCAGCTCATGGCAAAATGATTAACCACCAGAGGCTCGATCAGCTTGGCTTCCGTCGGTGTGAATTTATAGATACCAATCCAAAGAAGTACTAATACGGCTATGTTCCATTAACGGGTTGAAAGCGAAACTGACTCAAAATCTTATTGGTCAGTCGATCAATATCTAATGGTGTGCTTTCAGTCAAAGCTCTTCTCCATCCAAGATAGTGAGACAAGTATTTTGTTGCAATACCGTGAAATATCCCTTCAATCCACTGCTTTAGATGGCTGTGATATGAATTGACATGCTGTAAGTGAAAAACACCATCTAAAACTCTCTGTTTAGAGGATGTTACAAGCTCTTTAAAAATAAAGCCCAGTTTTCTTGCCAGCTTCTCGTGGGCAAGGCTTGCATCAGCACAAACGACAGCCTCAATGTTTATGCGACCGTTTAAATGCTTGCAGAGTTCGTCTGCACTCTCATTGTCTAAAACTGCATCAACAGTCGCATCTGACCTGTCTCTGGCTACCATGACCGGAATTTTGCGACATTCTGTCTTTTTGTCATTGCCTCGTTTCCTCGTAGCTCTTGGTAGATTTTTCTTTTGCCCTTTAAATGACTCACGAAAGAATGTTTC
>NZ_JBPCXO010000298.1:0-1173 GCF_051008435.1 Endozoicomonas sp.
GGGTCTGTTCAGAGTGCGGAGCTGAACATCTGCGTGACGTAAACGCAGCAAGAAACATTCTTGCGGTCGGGCATGACCGTCTAGCTGTAGGAATCCCCGTTCTTTAGGGCGGGGAGGATGTCAACGATGATTCTCACCGTCACGGCAAGACCTTTGCTTGTCTCTGTCTTACTCATGTAGTGTGCCGCTGTTTCAATGCTTTCCAGTGGGCCCCCTTGCAAGCACGCGTCACATGGGGAAATAACCGATGCTCAATGGGGTTATATTTGGAGCAGTACGGTGGGTAGTGTGCTATTCGGATTTTCAACCCCAGGCGGTTCGACAGTCCCTGCAAGTCTTCCTTGAAGAGGTACGTCATGGCACTGTTACTACCACCACCATCGCACAGGATGAGTCATTCGTAAGTTCTCAAAAGCTTCTGCATTGACCACATGGCAGCCAGCATGAAGCGTATTCAATAACATCTGCCAGTCTCGGGAATAAGCCGGTACTGTTTAACCTGTCTGTCAGACAGTCCCAGAACGAGAGACCATGCTGGCGACACGTTTTCTTCAGGCTGGCAAAGGTGTCGCGACATTGCCGTCCTGCTTCGCTGCGCGTCCCGCCACTGATTTTACGGCGCTTCACGTGCTCGCTGATCTGGCTTTCGCTGAGATTGTTGTGCAGTGGCAGAGACGGGTCACTCAACACCAGCAGTAACTCTTCCCGGATAACTTCCAGGCCTCCCAGAGCCTCCTGCAGCCCTGTACAGATCGTTTGCGTATGCACCAGTCTGTCAAAACCCTGTCGTATCCGATTCGCTTTTGTCTCTGACCGCCCGGCCTTGAAAGCCTTCAAGTCACGATAAATATCCCAGAACCAATTCAGGCACCAGTATTGGGCATTGGCCTGCTGCTCATTGACCGGAATGACTTTCTCCAATGGCCTCGCTGCATGCAGCCAGCATTGTGCATGATCGAGAACATCAAACTGCTGGTCACCATCACTGAAGGTAACAGTATGCTTATCGAAACCGTGGTGAATCAGGCTGGCGTACAACATTGCTTCGCTAGGAGCCTGACCGAGAATAGGTTATTCAGATATCCAAAATCACAAAATGAGCAAAAAACATCCATATCTCCGACGTGATTTGCTCATTTTTACAGATTGGCAGCCTTTTACCGCCTTTATGCT
>NZ_JBPCXO010000299.1:0-2915 GCF_051008435.1 Endozoicomonas sp.
GGGTCTGTTCAGAGTGCGGAGCTGAACATCTGCGTGACGTAAACGCAGCAAGAAACATTCTTGCGGTCGGGCATGACCGTCTAGCTGTAGGAATCCCCGTCCTTTAGGGCGGGGAGGATGTCAACAATCGCAGCTGTCCTTCTATCACTCTTGAAAACTCAGCTGCGTTGAAAGCTCTGATGAATCGGGTCTGCATATCAATGTATAAGACAGCGACACTCTCTCCCTCAGACAAGCGCTGCTCAATATTGTAAATCGTATCTTCGATTCCGCTTTGTACAGGGCAAGAAAAACAGATGAAAAAACACAGTAAACTAGAAACAAAGGCTTTCACTCAGAAAACCTGATAGCGACTCGATAACACATCAGAGTTAACTTAAAACCCTACGACTGATTCAATCTACAAATCATTACGGAACTGTTAGAAAATAAACTGTAGCTTATATCTTGAATAGCAAGAATATAGTCAAAGATGTTCAGAAAGACCTAGTTAAACGTCCCTGAAGCAAGATCTGCCAGTTAATCAAACCTTGCTATTCATATCACCCTGCTCAACAGCCCAATATTAAAGCTCAACCTGCAAACAGCCTTCAATCAAGCTTCTTTTACTGAATGCAAAGCGTGTTACGTAACTGGCCAGCTCTTCAGCACCTAACAGAGCTTGGGTAATTTCTTTCAGACTCTTTCCCTGTCCTTGGAGAGCCTGAGCTTTAGCACTGAGTTCCAGCAAATAATCCAACTTAGCCTGCATCGCCAGTTTACCCTGCTCAACCACCCCACGATGAGGGCAGAAGACCGTGTCAAAATCACAGGCTAGAACAGCTCGTATATCTTCTATCTGTTGAGGAAGGCTTTCTTTTTTGTGCATGAACTTTATGACTTTGGCGATGTAAAGATCACCTGTAAACATCCATCCCCTGTCAGGCATCAAATAGCAGTGCATGTCAGGACAATGACCAGGAACATGAATCGGCAGGACAGGTTCCCCATCTTCCAGCTCAAGCCGTTCAGGAAGAGTCTGAATCGCTGCCTTTGGTACGCTGCCCCAGAAAACCCTACCCGCCAGAGGTATAGAAAAGCCGTTTCTTAACTGATTGACAGTGATTTCATGAGCCAGGGGCTCGATACCGAAAGACTGATTGAAATTCAAAGTATTACCACTATGGTCTTCATGGTAATGAGTGACCAGAACCTGCCTAACGGTTTTCTCTTCAAAAAAAGGCTTAAGCCATTTCCATTGATTCACGGGACCACAATCGATCAATGTATCCCCGATTCTGTAGTTAACAAATGACCCGGATATATGATTCTGACGCCCGGTTCGGATGGCCTCAACACCTTGAAATTCAAATCGCTCAAAAACAGCCATAGTCTTTTTTCTTTTTATAAGTAGGAATCTGTTTTTAGCAGAACAGCTCAATCAAGAACTGCTCTGCCAGACGACCATTAGAGCAGTTCTTTCAGGCGATTGGGATAGTCCGTAATGATGCCATCAACTCCCATATCAATCAGTTGAGTCATATATTCAGGGTCATTGATCGTCCAGACATCAACCCTGAGACCACGTGCCTTTGCATCCTCCAGAAAAGAATCGGTTAAAACAGTAATGCCCGAATTCTGGGGTGGGATCTGCATGGCATAGGCTTTTACAGGCACCAAATGGGAGAGCCCCAGCTTCTGCATTACTATAAAAGTTCTTGCCTCATTGGAAGACATGGAGGTGGCCACCTCAGGGCAGACATTCCGGAATTTTTCCAGCGCTTCATCCTTGAAAGAGGCAACAATGGTAGAGTTCTCAATCTTGTTATCACGAAGCTGCTGACAGAGCTGACCGGAAATGTCTGGCTCAACTTGTTTGATTTCCATCACATATCGCCCTCTGGGCGTTCCCTCAATCACTTCCTGCAGGGTTGGAATCTGGATACCTATGCCCCGGAACGAGTACTTCTCATTTCCGTCCAGGTCATGACGAAACCCTGCATCCAGCTGCTTCAGGTCTGCCAGGGATTTATCCTTGATCCGTCCTTCACCATTGGTCGTGGCGTCTACGGTGGCATCGTGCCTGACGATCAGGTGTCCATCTTTGCTGGCGTGAAGATCCAGCTCAATGACCGCTCCCAATTTATTAGAGAGCTGTGCTGCTTCCAGAGTATTATTAGGTCTGAGCCCTTGCCCAGAACCGTGCGCAATGACGGAAACTCCCTTCGTATCAGCATAGAAAGGGTGCGTATCCAGCAAGTTAACGGGAGGGATAAAGTAAAGGAGGCCCAGGGTGACAATGACAAGTGCTGCTATTTTCTTCCACATAATTCTTCGCTCAAGGCTGTTGTTATTATTAATGTTGGCTCAAGGCTGACTTTTATAATGAAGCGCCATAGTATCAGGTCTTCAAATCAGGAGTAATCTGTGAACCCTAAACTCTGCCCTCTCTGCCAGCAGGAAAACCTCTGTGCCATCAGCTCCGGAAAGCCCGCTGATCAGTGCTGGTGCATGGAAGATCTTCAAAAGCCCTTTCCCGACACTCCTTCTGTTTTAATGCCGGTCCCGAAAGCAGATGCGACCTGTTACTGTCAGTCCTGCCTGGAGAAGATGAAAAAGAATAAGCTGCTTAAGAATCCGAAGAGCTGATATTCTGTCTACAATGGATACTCTTTAATAAACAGCCGAGAACATATTAGAAGGATGCTGTAACCATGACTGGAATAAGAAAGAGCACCGACCAGGAGGTGATTGACGGCCAGGCTTTCTATACCAAAAGATCACTCTTTTTCTATGACATGTATGTACTAGGGCTAAGTTGCTTTTATCTGTTGTTTGAACCAGTGTTCTACAATTTTTTCAGAAAGACGCTCACCTGTTAACTTGTCAGCTTCTGTCAATAGCCGCCGCCAGCCCAGATAATGTTTCAAGTATTT
>NZ_JBPCXO010000300.1:0-17546 GCF_051008435.1 Endozoicomonas sp.
TCGATGAATTCGATTAAATAGGTCAACTATTCTCACGAATCCATCGAAGCTGTCTAGAACGCTCAAGACTGTCGACTCGTTCTACTGAAATTTATGCTCGAAAGCATAAGTCCGACAGGCTCCTAGAGAGATCGAGATCAGGAGGCAGATGGAGTTGCAATTCCAGCAAAAAACGAAGGAAAAGGAGTCTGGATATCAGCAAGAACTGACACAACAAAGAACCCAAATGGAAGCTCAGTTCTTGAGCGAGCAACAGACGAAAGACTCAAGAATCAAAGAACTAATAAAGAAAAACAAAGTATTACAGGGGCTTGTTTTACAGCCAATGCCATCCACCAGCTCCTGAACCTGATCATTACCAGACAAAATTGTCAGACTGACTTCATTGAAATGGGAGAACAGCCTTAAGAATCCATATAGAGCGGCTGGATCTCCCATCTCACATAAGAAGAACACCATCAATTCAGGGCAGCCACCGCAAAAATGACAGCAAAAACGACTCCGACCACACTGCCAACCAGACCACTACCACTATTTGGGTCCGCCGATTCCAGATTTACTACAATCCCTGGTTCAGTAGCAGGTTCTATTTGTGTTTGAGTACTGGCAAACTGACTGCCCGGAGGACAGGACGCCCTGCCCGCAAAGCCAACAGCTCCTTCAGCACCATACGCCAGGTAACCCGAGCACAGTTCACCGGCAGACATCTCTTCCTGGTTACCCATATTCTGTACACCCTGCACTTTCAGGCGATCATCACAGAAATTCAGAGCCACATACCAACTTCCTTTGACAACAGATTGCTGGAAGTTGACGAGGTTATCCCAGCCGTAATAGGCACAACTGCTGGATTGATCTCCTGGCTGCGGGCAAAATTCAGCCCCCGTGGCAGGCAGACTTTCCATATTGGCAAAAGCTTCAAGACTGACAGGCTCACTGCAACCCGACATGGACCCCTTGATGACATTGAGTTCCGCTGAGCAAAGATTCAATGAAATACCTGTACGGGCAATCACCTGCTCAGTATTCTCAACAGTGATTTTCCCGCCGTACTTGCCAAAAATGTTAGCGCCTAAAGCCATTCCCTGATAAAGACGTGAATCGGTTATGGTGACTTCTGGCACCCCGGTGCCTAACCACCAATTCATATGTATTGTGGACCGGTAGTCGAACCAATCCCATCCCCAATCGTAATCGTCGCCGTTATCCTTCAAACGGATCAGACTGCTGTTATTGATCACCCCCCTTGAGCGATCCAGAAAAAGCAGAACCGGGTTGTTACTGCTCCAGTCATGAGCATCTACCTGCACACTTTCCAGATTCAGCTTCATTCCATCATTAATAACCAGAGCCGGATGCTCCCTGGAGGGGAATGTACTATCAGTGATTTTAATCACAGCCTGATCGGCTACCGGTATTGCCTTATCATCTGGCACTGAAGCGGGTGGCTTGGTGCAAATACCCAAGGTAACCCGATTCAACTCCAACTGGCTGGACAAGGTATAGGTTTGGGGAATCCCCCCTTCAAGCAAGATCAAGACCCTGTGATCAGGCTTGGCCTGAGAATCATGATGCCGCTTTGCCCTTACAGTTTTTGGCTCAGGCGGCCATTTTTTCATACTGACCAGTTTTTGTATTCTTGCAGGCTGGTCTTGTTCCGCCTGACGTTTTTTCCGCTGCTCATCGGATTCGGTTGGTGGAGCTGTAGGCGTGGATGAGGGTATCACTGACGTAGAGGAGTGGTCATTTTCAATCAGTGATGAGCTTGATACCCCTCCGGATTGTGTTTGACTTACCACAGAACTCCCCACACTCTCGGAACTCGATACTGAGTACGTTCCGGTTGAGGATGGAAACAGGGTAGAAGCAGAGATAGCCGTTGACGTATAAATCGACGATGAAAGATCACTGGACACTGTGCTTGATTCGGATGCAACCGATGAACTTTCAGGTGAAGCCGACGTTGTCACTGCAGATAGATCAGCAATGATATCTTTAATCACTACCGACAGATCCTGCCCTTTCTCAACATAGAAAAAATGATCGTATTGACCTGGATGGCACTGAGTAAAGGGTATTGCCTGACTACGCTGGTACTCTGTATAGCCATCTGTATGAGTGGCTCTGCCTTCGAGAGCCAGGAAAGGTGCAATCAAGGTGACTGCACCCAATAGAACTTTCTTTGAAATCATCTTACTGACCCGCCTCTTCTTCGGGAGGGCCACCCTAAAGCATGAAGTCAAGTTCATGTATTAGACTAAAGAATCAAGATTGATTTCACATAACTGTACGACTGCTTAGTCGTATAGTTGTTTTAAAATCAGGGCAGACGATTACTTGATCATCATCACCCTAACCACTTACCACTTACCACTTACCACTTACCACTTACCACTTACCACTTACCACTTACCACTTACCACTTACCACTTACCACTTACCACTTACCACTTACATAGTGCTGGTTTCGCGATCTGATTTGAGCGCGCCAGCCAGATAAGTTTCTATTTTGGTTCTGACTGTATCCGTCGGGTCTGTGAATTGAACGCCAATTCCCGCCATGCGGGCAGAACCCTGGGGAGTGATCCAAACGACCTTGCCAGGAACCGGTAATTTATCCGCTTCATCCATCAGAGTCAGACGAATAAATACCTCATCCCCTAACGAGTATCGCTTCGAAGTTGGGATGAACAATCCGCCACCTGCTACAAAAGGCATGTAGGATGAATAAAGAGAAGAAGAGTCTTTGATCGTCAGAGACAAAATGCCTGACATGCCACCCTTTCCACGGTTCATTATTCTTCTCCTGTCATTTTCATTCTTCTGATTTATCCGGCTTTTCAAAAGCCATTAATCTTCTTTTTTACAGTTTAACCTGTTCCCCGTGCTGTTGTCAGATTCAATCACAGGCCAGATGCCTGACCGAGAAAGCCTAAAACAGGAAAGCAAAGAAATACCGGAAATACGGTATTTCTTTATAAGATCAGTTCAAGGCTCCGGGAGAAAGCCCCTTCCATCAACATCTGGGGATTCAGATTCCCCCCTTCCAGCAGCGACTGTCTTTGTGACATCAACCAGTCTCTTTCCTTCAGAAGGCCTCTGGCATCACTTTTGCGGGCCAGATATTCCAGCATTTTCAGCTGATCCCGGTTTCGAAGCACAGCAGAGTCCGCATTCAACCCCAGTTTAATGGCATCATCCAGCCAGCCAATGATCCAGCTCAGTGTCAGTGCCAGATCCGCCGACTGCCAGGTTTTTGCCAGCTCGACCGGTGTCACTTTCCCCTTGAACAGCCCTTTCAGACCATCTGCCAGGGCTTCTCTTTTTTCCAGTAAACCCTGCTCTGCAAAACGTTTGGCTTCCAGTGGAGAATTAGCGGTCAGATCCAACAACTGGGCAATAACTGCCGGATCATCCATTTGAGATGACAACCACTGCTCAGCCACATCCCTACCGGGGGTTGAAAAGTTCAATTGCTGGCAACGACTGCGAATCGTGGGCAACATATCACCGGAACGGGCACTGACCAGAAAGAAAACAGTATCTTCTCCTGGCTCTTCAAGGCATTTAAGCAGGGCATTGGCGGAATTGACGTTCATGGCTTCTGCAGGGCTCAGGATAATAACCCTTCGCCCTCCCTGCTGAGCTGTTTTGTGCGCAAACTCATTCAACTTTCGAATACTGTCAATTCGAATAGGCCGACCCGGATCATCCGGCTCCAGCAGAGTAAAGTCGGGGTGAGTTCCTGCCTTTAGCAGCTCACACTCTTTACAGTGACCACAGGCTCCGGAAGCCTGTGGGTTCATGCACAATAAATAGGCAGAAAGCGCTTTGGCAAACTGGAGCTTACCCGTGCCCGGCAACCCTTTTAACAGATAGGCATGAGCCAGATTACCCGACCGCTGACAGTGAACCATTTGTTCCCACTGCGATGTCTGCCAGGGAAATATGCTCCAGTCTTTCATTAACGCCCTCCCAGTCTTCTTTCGAGCACCGCCAGCAATTGCTGCTGAACGGCTTCAAGAGATTGTCCGGCGTCAATAACCTCAAACTGTTCCGGAAACTGCTTTGCCCTTTCCAGGTAGGCATTGCGCACCCGGATAAAAAAGTCCATTTTTTCCTGTTCTATACGGTCCAGCTTTCCACCCCGTCCCTTGGCTCTGGCCATGCCAACTTCCGGATCAACATCCATCAGAATCGTCATATCCGGACGAAGCGTTCCCTGCACCAGATTTTCCAGTGTTTCAACAGGGTAGGTATTCAGACCACGACCACCGCCCTGATAGGCATAAGTGGCATCGGTAAAACGATCACAAAGCACAATTTTACCGGCTTCCAGCCCGGGCAGAACATTATGAAAAAGATTCTGTGAGCGTGCGGCAAACATCATCAACAGTTCCGTGATATCGGACAACGGTTCACCATGATGTCCCAACAGCAGAGCGCGAAGTTCTTCTGCCACCCGGGTACCGCCCGGTTCACGGGTTTCAGTAAAGGCCAGTTGACGATCCGACATCCAGTATTTAATGAAATCGACCGCCGTCGTTTTACCCGCGCCTTCTCCACCTTCAATTGTCAGGAAAAAACCGGATGAGGCATTAGCCATTATTGAGTCTCCACAGTCGAGCGGTAGTCTTCCCGACGCTGTTCAATCTGATACTTTCTGACAGCACGATTATGCTCTGCCAGTGATTTTGAAAAATAATGCGTACCATTACCCTTTGCAACAAAGTACAAAGTCTTGCCATCTTCCGGGTGCAGAGCCGCATGAATGGCTTCCCGCCCCGCTAATGCAATGGGTGAAGGCGGAAGCCCTCTTATGACGTAAGTATTGTATGGAGTGGGTTCCCGGAGCATTCGACGACTGATGTTTCCTTTATAACGCTCACCCAGACCATAAATAATCGTTGGGTCGGTTTGCAGTCTCATACCTTTTTGCAGACGCCTGACAAACACCCCTGCAATTTCGCCTCGTTCGTAGCTGACCCCTGTCTCTTTCTCTACCAGAGAAGCCATAATCAGAGCTTCATAGGCATTTTTATAAGGCAGATCTTTGGAGCGCTTTGACCACTCCTCATCCAACACGGAACTCATACGTTTGTAAGCTCTTCTGAGTATCGATTCAACACTCGCATCCGCCTGAAAGAAATAAGTGTCGGGGTAAAACAGCCCCTCTGGTATCCCTTCTATCTTCAGGCTTTGATAAAGCGCCTGCAAAGCCTCATCATCCAGTGGCGAAGACAGCTTTTCGTGCTGATTCAGAACAGTCATGACTTCTTTCAGGGTGTGACCTTCAACCAGCGTCACATTGTAATAACGCACCTGACCGGAGGTGAAAATCTCCAGCAGTTCACGATGCGTAATCCCGGCCGGAATCAGGTAATCTCCAGCATGAATCCCACCTGCCACCTTCTCGATTCTGGCCAGAACCACAAAAACTTCCGGATATTGAAGCCAGCCTAACTGAGCCAGACTGTCAGCCACCCGAGTCATGGACTCTCCCTGAGATATGGTAAATTCCAGGCTATCGGCGTTATCAGGTGCTATCACGGGCTGATTGCCATACCAGTCCAGCGCCTTCCACGATACAACGGCTACCAGCAGTCCGGCGATAAACAGGCCAACCACTGCAAATAACAATTTTTTAAGCATTCAAAACTTCCTGAACTCTATCCCTGACTGTACAGGTCACATTACCTACTGACCAGTCCAGACTGCCGCAGGCAATCACTGGCCAAACACCGTTAACACTGTTACAGACAAAAACTTCATCTGCCCCGGCAAGACCTTCAAGGTAGTAGTCACCTGTTTCTACCTGAAACCCCCAATTCCGGGCTTGCTCCAGAATTAATTCCCTGCAAACTCCCTTGACCCCGGCTCTTCGAAGACAGGGAGTAAACAAAGTTTTACCCGATACCAGAAATAAATTACTCATAGTACCTTCGACGAGTCGGTCATCCATGCCCAGTAGCAATCCTTCCAGGCATGTAGTTCCCTGCCATTCCGAGCGGGCCATGACATTCTCAAGTCGATTAAGATGCTTAAGTCCGGCAAAAGCATTATCACCGATTCTGATTTTACATTCATGCAGCCTCACGCCATTGATATCAGGGGCATTCTGATAAACCGGCAAAGGATGGAACGAAAGAACCCGGCTGGGGTTATCGCACCCCGCAGGGTTATAACCCCGACCACCAGAACCGCGTGTCAAAATGGCCTTGAGCACCCCTTCTTGCCGCGTCTGCCCTTGCAAAAAATCACACACCTCTTGCCTGAAGCCTTCCAGATCAAAAGCAATATTCAGTGCAGTAGCCCCGGTACAGAGTCTTTTACAATGGAGATCGAACAGAGTGGGAGTACCTGCCTGCACACGAATGGTTTCGAAAAGACCATCCCCGTAAGCCAGCCCTCTGTCACTGATTGACACTTCAGAAGTGGGTGCCCCGTTGACCCAGCTGACAGAATTGCAATTATCCAAAACGTTCCTCATGAGTCGGTACAGACACGGCTTTTATCCACTCATCTCTTGGAGTCCGACCGAGAATAGACAGCCCGGCCTAAAGCCCAGATCAGTCGATTACATAGCAGCTATAACAATTTGGCAGTATCGGAGTCTGGCCCGGACATTCAACCTAGAGAGTAATGGGCTGGCTCACCAGCCCGAAGAGCCTCTAATCAAGCTTCGAAAAAGCCAGAGTCACATTCGTCCCGCCAAACCCGAATGAGTTGGTCAACACATGTTCCATCTCAATCTGTCTGGCCTTGCCTGGCACATAATCCAGATCACAGCCTTCATCAGGATTGTCCAGATTAATCGTCGGAGGTGCCATATTGTCCAGCAGAGACTTAACTGCAAACACCGCCTCCAGCGACCCAGCCGCTCCCAACAAATGACCGGTCATAGACTTGGTAGAGCTGACAGCAACATTTTTTGCGGCGTCGCCAAACACGGTATGAATGGCTCGGGTTTCAGCCAAATCACCGGCCAGTGTCGATGTACCGTGAGCATTAATATAAGACACCTGATCGACTTTCAGTCCTGCATCATCCAACGCAGACTGCATAGCTCTGGCAGCTCCTCGCCCATCTTCAGGCGGTGATGTCATATGGTAAGCATCACCACTCATGCCCACACCACTGAGCTCTGCATAAATAGTGGCGCCACGTCGTACAGCATGTTCATATTCTTCCAGCACCATCACACCGGCACCGTCCCCTAGCACAAACCCATCCCGATCCTTATCCCAGGGTCGACTGGCTGCTTCAGGCTGATCATTTCGCGTGGATAAAGCTCTTGCCGCAGCAAAACCGGTCATACCCAGTGCGGAAGAAGCTTTCTCAGCGCCTCCAGCCACCATGACATCGGCATCACCGTAAGCAATGGTTCGGGCAGCCAGGGCTAATGCATGGCTGCCTGTGGCACAGGCTGTAGACGTTGCAAAGTTAGGCCCTTGCAGGTTGTAGTGCATTGACAGCCAGCCGGCAGCCATATTGATAATGGCAGCGGGTATAAAGAAGGGGGATATACGACGTGGACCAGATTTATGAAGCGTATCATGGCTCTGCTCAATAGACGTGATGCCACCAATACCAGAACCGATAACAACACCATAGCGACCGACGTTGTCACCCTTTAGCAAGTCACTGCCATCCAGTCCGGCATCTTTCATTGCCTCTATGGAAGCCGCCAGCGCATACTGGATAAAAACATCCATTTTCCGAGCATCTTTAGGATTGAAGTATTGACCGGCTTCAAACCCCTTCACTGTACCGCAAATACTGACACTGAACTTATCGGTATCCAGATGATCAATCGTATGAATACCACTGCGACCTGCCAGTACCGATTGCCAGCTCTGATCTACCCCCAGCCCTACCGGAGACAAAGCACCCAGCCCTGTTACTACTACCCTTCTATGCGACAAAACAATTCACTCCTGCATCAATCGCGCTAAGCCACACTTCTAACGTTATGAAGCCAACTTGACTGGTGTAAAGGTTAAACCTGTCAAACCATTCTTTATTACCAGCTCAAAAAATTCATCACTTGCATATAGAGAGCTGTGCCTATCAGAAATTTGAAACAACTTTATCCCATTCAGCTTGGCCTGATTAAGAACAGGTGACAATAGTCGCCCTCTCTCACCACGACGATTTATTCTCCAGCCAGATTGCTCCACATTAAGACAATCCACGATCACAGTTGGGTTAAATGCTAAAAACAGCTTTCCATCAACTGGCAATTCAAGCAGCTCGCCAAATTCAGACAAGATTGTGCCTGTTATACCAACAGCTTTATTACTGAAAGCGAAGAACCCCGGATTAATGCGAGCAATGTCAGGAATACTCTCACCAGAGTGTTCTTTCTCAGTCCACCGCATAGCAGGAGCCAACCAGGAAGAAAGCTTTAACTGACCATTAACCCATAAGTAGCTACCGTCGTAATCCCTATCATCAACAGGAACCAACATTTGATATTTATCTACATCAAAAGTGAGTTCGTAAATTTTCATGAACCGCTCCTTATTGGATATGTGCCATCTTCCAGCTCTTCACCAATTTCACATAATATGTCGATGCAAGACTGCCGACTGTGAGCTTCCGACAACTAGTCAACCACATTTAGATAATAAACTTTAGTATGTACTTGCTTGTGCGGATATGCATTTGGAAGGGATTTCACAGGCCTTTTTGACGACGATGGAAGTGCCACACCATTAGCTTCGTGATTGATGGAAATACCCCAGCGTCGTAGAATCGCTCGTGCAGCCTGAGCATAATCCTTTGCCCATGATCGGTTTTCGCTTGCTGGAACTATATGATAAGCATCAGTACCTTTAGGAAGAGATCGACCTGCATTGATCATATTCTCCCTTAGTATCTGTGAATTTTTCTTCTTAATATTTCGAGACAGCTCATTTACGTTTATTGGCTGCTCACCAATTCCTTGCAGCTTAGAATGATATTGCCGATGAGTATTAGAAACCACTTCCGTCAACAACTCATTCTTATTCTTGGGTAATTTAACACCTTGCTGTTCAAGTTCTTCCAAACCACGCATAAACTCATGGCTTGAGACTGACTCATAATCTTTACTCATAACCCATCCATGTAAACTGAATATCACTCAGCAAGTTTATTTAGTCCATAAAAATCCAAAAAAGCCGCACGCATTTTACTGCGTACGGCTTTTTCAGGATACAGCTATTCGCATGCAGCCTGGACAGAATCAGGAATGAGCAACAACGTAGTCGATTGCTTCCTGAACTGTGGTGATTTTTTCAGCTTCTTCGTCTGGAATCTCAGTTTCAAACTCTTCTTCCAGAGCCATCACCAGCTCAACAGTGTCCAGAGAGTCCGCGCCGAGATCCTCTACGAAAGACGCACTGTTGGTGACTTCCTCTGCTTTTACGCCAAGCTGTTCGCAAACGATCTTTTTGACGCGCTCTTCAATGGTACTCATACCTGGTTGTGCTCCTATCGATATTCGGGTGCAGAAGGGCGATTTTAAACCCGCCCTCACCGCGGTCAATTACTATATATAAACGCTTGCGGTAATTTCAAGGACAGGCCGACGATATTACCGCAAATTTCATCTTTATCAGAGGGGTTTTGATGCTAATCAAGTGCAAATAATCTTGAAAGCCCTCTGATCACGTGGCTTGAAGCCTCTCTGACTGATGATTTCGAACATGAGTTTCACTCGAGTGAGTCAGTTTTTTCGATGGGCTTATGCAAATAGTTTACCTGTTTAAGCAAACTCATCGAAACATCTGGTCACTCTCGCTGAAATTCAAGCCGAAACCGTCTTGAGTCAGACAAGCTCTTAGCCCATGTACATCCCACCATTCACATGAATGGTTTCTCCGGTAATGTAACCTGCTACATCACTAGCGAGGAAAGCCACAACACCAGAAATTTCTTCAGGCTGCCCCAGTCGAGCCATTGGCACCTGGGACGTCAAAAAGGTTCTGTGCTCTTCAGGCAGATCACGGGTCATATCCGTATCAATAAAACCTGGAGCAACCGTATTCACAGAAATCTGACGAGAGCCAATCTCTCTGGCCAGAGAACGACTAAAGCCCTCTACCCCAGCCTTGGCTGCCGCATAGTTCGACTGCCCCTGGTTGCCCATGGAGCCTACAACCGAACTGATGTTAATAATGCGCCCCCAGCGAGCTTTGGTCATGCCTCTCAACACCGCTTTGCTCATTCTGTAAATAGAGCTCAGATTAGTATTGACGACATCGTCCCACTCATCATCCTTCATTCTCATCAGGATGTTGTCTCGGGTGATGCCCGCATTATTGACCAAAATCTGTGGTGCGCCAAATTCGGATACTACTGCTTTGACTACTTCAGTACAGCTCTCTCCCTGAGAGACATCCAGCACCATACCACAGCCTTTTATACCTTCAGCCTGCAGCATCTCAGTAATTTTTGCTGCTCCCGGCTCGGAAGTAGCAGTACCCACTACAACAGCGCCCTGCCTGCCCAGATCAATGGCAATAGCCTTGCCAATTCCACGGCTGGCGCCAGTAACCAGAGCTACCTTGCCTTCAAGGTTCGACATAGTTCTATCCTGTTGTTCTACCGCGAAATAACTTTCGTCTGTTACAGACCCAAAGTTGTCTCAGCGCTTATGGCTATTTATCACAGACGCGCTCTATCTGATGCGCCCTGCCAGTCAACTGAAATTCAGACCTGACAAGCGATCGACTGTGCACTTCTGAAAATCGACTTAAGACTGACCCAGCAAGTCTTCAAAAGAAGACACAGATTCAAGCGTTGCTACAGGCGACCTGCGAACTATCCGCTTGTTAAGGCCTGCCAGTACTTTTCCTGCACCGCACTCCGCGAACCGGGTGACACCTGCAGTATTCAAGTGCTGAATCGTCTCTACCCAGCGCACCGGACTATAAAGCTGCTTCACCAGATTTTCACGAATCTTTTCTGGCTCTGAACAGGGCTCTGCAGTAACATTCTGAATCACAGCAATAACCGGTTGATTCAACTCTATTGAGTCCAGCTCTACAGCCAGTTTCTCTGCAGCTGGCTTCATCAGCGCACAATGAGAAGGAACACTCACAGGCAAAGGTATAGCCTTTCTGGCACCGGCTTCTTTAGCCAGCTCAACCGCACGAGCAACCGCTTCTTTTTCACCTGCAATAACCACCTGACCAGGAGAGTTGAAGTTAACCGCTTCAACCACTCCACCCTGAGCAGCATCAAGACAAACTGAAACCACCTGCTGATCTTCAAGACCCAGAATGGCAGCCATGGCTCCCGTCCTGGCCGGAACAGCCTCCTGCATAAAGAGACCACGCTGACGAACGACCCGGACAGCATCAGTAAACTTCATAGCACCGGAGCAAACCAGTGCCGAGTATTCACCCAGACTGTGACCCGCCATATAAGCAGGCTGCTCACCACCCTTTTCAAGCCAGAGGCGCCAAAGTGCCACACTGGCCGTCAGCAGTGCCGGCTGGGTGTTCTCAGTTTTATTGAGTTCTTCCGCAGGCCCTTCACTGACAAGCTTAAGCAGGTCAAACCCGAGTGCTTCAGCAGCTTCAGTAAATGTCTGGACGACTGTCTGTTGTCCATGAGAGGGGTGATCGATATGGTCAGCAAGCATGCCCACCGACTGGGATCCCTGCCCCGGAAAAACAAACGCAAGTAAATCCGTCATTGCTTTGGGTCTAGTCCTGATATAGCTAAATCATTGAAAGAAGTGCACCTTTTACGGTTATTCACTTCTCCCGGAAAAAAAACTCAGGCAATTATAGAAAAAGTCGAACCTCAGGTTGGTAAATTTATGTTTCCAACTGAAACAGCCATGAGTACTGTGATAAAAGCACCCTTACCGACAGATTCAATTTCTATACATAATCGCGCTGCAGCACCCGCTTTTTGACTACAGCAACCTTTCTTCCACTTCTCGTGCAATTCTGGCAGGTACGTCATTATGAGCTTCATTCACTGCCTGACCAATCGCACGATAGAAACCTTTTTCATCAGCTCCACCGTGACTTTTGATGACAATCCCCTGCAACCCCAACAAACTGGCACCATTATGCAAAACGGGATCAATCTTGCGATTGAACTCTCTCAGCAAAGGTGAAATCAAAAAATAAAGAAACCGGTTGAACAGTGAGCGTTGAAAGATAGTCTTCAGACCATCACGTATCAGGTTGGCTACACCTTCTCCGGTTTTAAGTGCGACATTTCCGACAAAACCGTCGCAGACTATCACGTCAGCACGACCGCTGAAAATATCATGCCCCTCAATAAAGCCGATGTAATCCAGCCCCTTCTGCACCTCAAGTTTTTCCTGTAGAAGGTGATGAGCCAGTCTCACTTGCTCATTCCCCTTCATTTCTTCAGTACCAATGTTCAATAAGCCGACTTTTGGCGACTCAACACCATAGACTGAAGAAGCCAGCTGGGCTCCCATAATGGCAAACTGATAGAGATGCATTGAAGTACAATCAACATTCGCCCCTATATCCATTAACAGGGCACTGCCATTTTTGGTAGGAACACTGGCCGCTATAGCCGGACGATCTATGCCTGCAAAGGTTTTGAGTACATAGCGCCCCATTGCCATGAGTGCGCCGGTATTACCCGCACTGACACAGGCTTGCGCCTCCCCCCTGGCAACCAGCTCAAGCACTTTCCACATGGAGGAATCTTTTTTTCCCCTCAGTGCCAAAGAAGGCTTGTCATGCATGGTAACCGTTTTGTCGGCATGAACCAGAGTAAAGCGCGACCGGTCGGAGTAATCGATATCGGCAAGATAATCTTCGATAAGCTGTCGATTACCGACAAGCAGAAGGTGGAGAGACTTGAAATGCTCGAGCGCCCTGACAGCCGCCCGGATACGAGAACGGGGACTATCGTCCCCGCTCATCACATCAAGAGCAACCGTCAATTTTGAATCTACGCTTGCACCTGATGCCATTTTATTCCTGATCCCTGGAAGCCAGCGATACAATCACTGAATACATCCTTTGGCCCAACCGGCTAAAAGACTTAGTCTTCGCTGGTTTCAACCACTTTCTTGCCACGGTAAAAACCTTCGGCAGAAACGTGGTGACGACGATGGGTTTCGCCGGAAGCTGCTTCTACAGACAGCTGAGCAGATGTCAGGCTATCGTGTGAACGGCGCATGTTACGCCTGGAACGGGTTTTACGGTTTTGCTGAACAGCCATGTGTCAACTCTCCTGGATCGTAGTATCTGTTTTCAATTTGGCCAGAACGCTGAAAGGGTTACTGTTCTTGCGTTCTTTTTCTGCCTCAACGGCAGCTGCCTGAGCCTCTTTTTCAGACTCAGTAGTATAATGCTGCTGAGCTGAACAGTCTTCAGGCGGATGATAGGCCACCAGCGGAAGTGCCAGAATCAGCTCTTCCTCGAGAATAGGCAATAATTCTACCGGTTCATCAGCGAACATTAATGGTTCGAAGCTTTCCGGCAGGGCTTTGGCCTGCTCGTCGGTCAACACCCCCATTAAATGGAGATCTGTTCGCACCGGCAGTCTGGCCACATCCAGACAGCGCTGGCAGATCATGCTTAATTCCGCTTCAACATGCCCTTCCAGCACAACCCGGTTATCTTCGCTCAATGAAAAGCCAAGAACGACCTGTACTTCGCCTTTGTCATCAACCAGACTGTCTACCAGTCGGCTGAATTGACTCAGCGCCAGCGAACCTTGAAACTGCCTACCTTGACGCGCAAGTTTACGCGGATCGAAGGTTTTGGGTAATTGTCCGATAGCCATGAGCTCACGGGTTGGTTGTCATAAGCGCGCCATAATAGGGCCAAGAAAAGTCCCTGTCAAAGGATTTAGCCGCTTTAAACTGCTTAACTTTCAGTCATTCAGCTGGCAACCTTCAGACCAGCAATAACAATATGTAATTTCCACTTACGACCCACCCTGCTCTGACTTTTCTCGCAGAAGGCCCTATTCATCGGGGCAACTCCCCTTACTGCTTGATATCACAGCGAAAAAGCTTTATTGAAGAACACTGACTCAATCTACTCAGTTCAGACTTTATGAAAATCATCCTGGCCTCAAGCTCTCCCTACCGCCAATCATTGTTAAAGCGGCTTAACCTGCCCTTTGATTGCCACTCCCCCAATATTGATGAAACACCGCTAAGGGGAGAGTCTGCACCAATGCTCACGGAGCGACTCTCCAGAGAAAAAGCGCTCACACTCCAAACTGAATACCCCAAACATCTGATTATCGCTTCAGACCAGGCTGCACAACTCAACAACACTATTCTTGGAAAGCCTGGAACAGAGCAGAATGCCATCGAACAATTAATGAAATGCAGCGGCAAATCAGTGACCTTTTATACCGGACTCTGCCTGCTCAACACTCAAACGAACCACTGCCAGATGGATACCGTCCCCTATACCGTTCACTTCAGAACACTGAGCAGAATGGCAGTAGAAAACTATATAAAGGAAGAAATGCCTCTGGATTGTGCAGGCAGTTTTAAATGTGAGGGACTGGGTATCAGTCTGTTTTCCCGAATGGAAGGCGAGGATCCCAATAGCTTGATTGGATTACCGTTAATACGGCTGACCAGCATGCTGATAAAAGAGGGCATCAATCCTCTGCTAAAAAGATAGTTAACAGATTAACCAAATCACCATAAATTGATCCAGATCAATACCCGGACCTGTGACCCACTTTATTCTGGAGAAAACAAAAAACCCAGGAGCGTCATTTATGTACATGGATACGGTTGTTATCGCAGGATTACTGGCAGTCGCAGGCACAATCATTTTTGGTTGTGCGGTGGTAGGCTTCATTATTAATGATAATCGCAAAAACCAGGGCAAATAGCCCTGGTTTCCCAAATACAGTCATCCTTTATGTTGTCTGAAGAATTCCTGCAATCTGCCTATAAGAAAACCCCTCATCCACTGATGCGCCTGATTAAACTGCCAGTGTTCAGGCCAAACCAACTCAAACTTCAACGAAGGGGAGTCGGACAAAGTCGGCAAAAGAACATAATCCTCAAACAGATCCATCGCCAGATACTCCACATTAGTCACTATGGTAAAAGCATCGTTGGATCGAATCGCTTTCAGTGCAGCATGAAGGCTTGGCAGTTTCAGCCAGGGATTACTCAAAAAGCCATATTGCTCACGCAACCCATTGATATAGGGGCTCGCAGCAATAACTGCCTGGGTAATGACAAAGGGATACTGATCCATTTCAGTCAGATCCAGCGTTTCCCGCCCACTCATGGGGTGACCCTTTCGCATCAGAACATTAAACGACGCGGTCGTGATCACCTCCTTGCAGAGGCTCTCGGTCGTATCTGGCAAGGTAACAATAACCCCAAAATCCAGCTCACCGGACTCCATGGAATAAATCGTCCCCTCATCAGGAAGCGACACAGTACAACTGATACCCGGTGCAATCTGCTTGAGATCAATCAGGGCCTGAATCAGAAAATGATCAAGAATGACCGAACCTGAACCGATTCGGAAATGGTGTTCGCTGGTCACAGGATCAAAGTGCTGGTTTTCAAACAGCGTTTCAGAATCCGCCATTAATTTAGAAACCAGTGGCTGAACCTGTCGCGCCTTTTCAGAAAGGAAAATATGATTCCCTTCTCTGACCAGAATGGGATCATTTAACGCTTCTCGTAACTGTGACAGAGTCCTGCTCATAGTGGATTGTGTCACATGCATCTGATCTGCTGCGCGGGTTACACTGCCGGTATCCAGAATGGCCTGTAAAGCCGGCAGCAAACTCATTTTCAGTCGATTACTGGCCATGAGTACAACTCTCTCTGTTAGACATAGAATGCCCATAGCGTAAATAAGCTGCCCAGACTACTCATTACAAGCTCTAAAACAAACTGTTTTTACGCTCTATGAAAGCACTTTGTATTTGCCTCTTTTTGACAAAGAAGAGAAAACAAAACCCTTTCAACGCGCTGATTAACCTGCCAACGCTTTAGAAACACACACCCATAAAAAGAAAAAAGCCGGCATCAATGACTCTGAATTGATGCCGGCAAACACACACAACACATGAACCGGAGTAAGCGATTCATGCCGAGAAGATTACCCAACCCAACCTTGCTGAACCAGTGAAAGAAATCGCTCAGCCCATTGAACAGGCCGATAAGTAATTTACACGTTAACCATTCACTTAACACATTCACGACTTCGATTATCCCATTGATGCTTTCGACGTGACCCCTTAGTACCAACTACATAACAATCTCGGCTCAACATTTAACACACAGTCAGTTGGGAAATAAAATCGTGCACAAGAAGATTCTGGCCGTAGCAGTAGCCACAGCAGTGGCAGGTCCAGCAATGGCATTGGACGTATTTGACGACGGTACAAACAGCCTGAGCATTGGTGGTCGTATTGGTGTAGTAGCCAAGAACAAGGATGGCGACAACACTTTAAACAACGACAGCGCTCGTATTAACTTTAAATTTGCGCACAAATTTGACAATGGTTGGACTGGTCAAGGTGTTGCGGAGTGGGGATTCCGCGCCAAAGACGAGTACACCGACGTAAAAGATGCTGATGGCAAAGTAGTCGGCTCTGAAAAGCAAGACACCTTCTTTAACCGTCTGGGCTATGTTGGCCTGAGCCACGAAGAAATGGGTGCTTTCGCTGCCGGTAAAAACTGGAGTGTCACTTATGACGTTTCCGGCTGGACCGACATGTATGCCATCGGCGGTGGTAACGCCCTGGGCATTTACGAAGGTCGTAACGGTGGTGATTTCGATGGTTCTGCCCGTGCCGATGACGTCATCCAGTACCGCAACAGCTTTGGCGGCCTGAACATTGGTGTTCAGTATCAGACACAAGACAACTCAGTTGCAGATGCCCAGCGTGATTCCGGATACGGCATTTCTGCCAGCTATGATCTGGCCATGGGTCTCTCTCTGGGTGCCACTTACTCTGAAACTGAATACGAAGAAACAGCCAAGTATGCAGGTCAGGACAAATCCAAGTCGGCCACTGCCGGTCTGAAGTTTGAAAACGAAAGCCTGTACCTGGCAGCTATGTACGGCGAGTTCAACAACAAAACTGAACTGGGCGACAAACTGAACGCCAAGTCCAAAGGTGTTGAACTGTACGGCCGAATGGCTCTGGACAATGTTCTGCAGGGCTTCTCCCTTCAGGCAGGTTACAACGAGCTGAAAGACGACAGCAAAGCAACCGCTGATCAAACCAAAGCGACCTTCAAAGAAACCATGATTGGTACCATCTATGAGACTGGCCCAATGCAGTTCGCTGTTGAATACGCTAAAGACGACAGCAAGAACGCTGAAGGCAAGAAGGACGGTGACAACACCCTGTCTCTGCAGGCTCGTTACTACTTCTAATCATCTATTTTCAAAGCATGAAAAAGGCCGGCTTTTTAGCCCAATGCTGTTCACTTAAGCGGTGCAGCATTGCGATTAACTGGATACCGGGTTTTAGACATCTTTACAATCCGGGGCCTACCTGGCCTCGGCTTTCTCACTAAAAACAAGCTACTAATACCACTTCTT
>NZ_JBPCXO010000301.1:0-5488 GCF_051008435.1 Endozoicomonas sp.
TCCGTGTCGGATTGCTCAAATTTCAGTTCCACAAAAACGCACTTATAGGGTGAAAACCCAGATGAGCAAATATTAGTCTACAGATGCTGATATTACTGAGTTTTTGGCAAATTTAACGATCATGAACTCACGGATTCAGGATAATGATAAATACGAACTGGTTGTCAATATTCTGGAAGAGCTGGGCAAAGCAGGAGGAACGCAAGAGGTCGAATGCTCTCTGGAAAAGCTTGATGAAAGAGGCTGGGACATTGTCCTGGCTCGGGGCAAAAATGAAGTGGTCTACCATCACGATCAGCATCGACAGATGATTCATTCAGGATTGCCTGGGTTGGAAAGAGCGGAGCTTGACCAACGGATGGTGATGGATCTATTGGCCGCTCTGAGATTGTTCCTCAAGAATACTTCCTTGATGAAAGAGGTGGTGAAGGAAGTCTGCTCGGTGGTGCCCATTAATATTGACAGTATCATCAAAGAAAAGATGCAGTCTCTCGGCCTTCAGCAGGGAATACTGGAGTTATCTCTTGGGTTGCAACAATACATTCGTTTGCGAGGCCATCCCAATGTGTTTGCCGGTACCGTCATGCTCTCAGAAAAGCCCAGAAAGCATGTGGAAATCTTGCTACGCGGCGATTTTGTTGAGATCAGAGTCAGTTTGGAATTCTCTTCGCTAATCATTAAAGGGCCCGATGGTCAAACCCGCACGCTGAGAATGCAGTTGGGTATTAGAAACCATTATCGTTTATATATCGAAACGTTAGATCTGGAAACTTCCCATTCCGAAGTGGTGTTGAGCCCGCCTCAACTCCCGACCCCTCCATCAGAAGCAGAACAGCAAGCCTGGCTTGACTCGGCTCAGAAAATGGACGAAGCCACGGTTCAGGCAGGGCTGGAAAAGTCCAGGCAATCATTTGAGCGTTATAGGACAGAAGTTGAAGCCAGGCAGGATGACCATCTGGCTTCATTAAGTGGACCGAGCCGTCAACTCAAGGTGGCCTGGCAAAAGCTCAAAAGCCTCAGGGGACTGGTGGAGGAATGGGCATTAAACAAAGACACTTTGATGGATCAATACACACAGTTACGCAAGGCAACAGATACTTATCTTGAAAAGGTCAGAGCTGCTTTAAAAGAGATGGGTAAAACCCAGGCAGATACTCATCCATTGGGGCAGGACATGATTGACCGATATAGACGACTGGCTGAACAGAGTATTGATCATTTTGAAGCGATGCAACAGCTGGCTCAACAATCACAAATCGCTCAGAAACAGAGGGAAGAGCAGCTACGTGAGCTGGCTAAGCAGCATGAAGCACTGGGTGAGACGTTCAGGTATGACACAAAGTCTGAATTACCGGTAGCAAGGACCGCTCGGCTTAAGGATGGCTCCATGACTCAGGAGCAGAAAGCAGTGACCAGCTATCTGGTGGATATCTATTATGTTATGACATCCAGCTTCACCGTGGAAAAACAAATGCTGTTAGCTGAGACAGAGGGCAGTAGCAGTATAGAGCCAAAGAGTGAAGACGTGCCTGAGGCTGAGACAGTGGCAGAGAGCCAGCCCGATGAGATTCATGAGCCCGCTCTGCCTTTTAGGGTGATTGATGATGAGAGCAGGCCCGAAACACCGGATGATACGACGCCAGACAATAGCCAGTAATAGAGTATGACTTTACGTATACTGGTATGAACGAAAGTCCCATACAATAGTCTGAATTCTGTCAGACAATTGTGAGGGCTGGCGTTGACGTCGACTAACGCATTATATCGGCGGGTCTGGATGTTTGCCTGGCCCGCTATTCTTTCCAACATTTCTGTGCCTCTGTTGGGGCTGGTTGATGCGGGTGTACTGGGGCATCTCTCCTCCGAAGTCTATCTGGCTGGAGTCGCCATCGGCAGTACATTATTTACCCTGGTATTCTGGGCATTCGGTTTCCTGCGAATGGGTACCACGGGGCTGGTAGCTCAGGCACTGGGCCAGAATGATCATCAGGAGACCCGGCAATGGCTGGCGCAGTCGATCCTGTTGGCTTTGTTGATTGGCTTTTCTCTTATCCTGGTGCACCGTCCTCTTCTTGATGTTGCTCTGCCTTTTTTCAATCCGGCTGCAGACGTGGCCGAGCAGGCAAGAATCTACTTCACGACAAGAATTTTCTCAGCCCCTGCGGTTTTGATTAATTATGCCATTGTGGGTTGGCTGATCGGAATGCATCGCCCCAAAGGGCCGTTGTTGATTCTAGTGTTGGCGAATCTCGTCAATATTATTCTGGATCTGCTGTTTGTTCTTGGCCTGGGTATGGCTACTCACGGCGCGGCACTGGCCACCGTGATTGCTGATTATACCAGTCTGGTTCTGGGCATCTGGATGGTCATCCGAACGTTGAAAGGGAAGCCAGGAACCTTTGTACGTTCAATGATTCTAAATGTAAGCTCCATGCGCCGGCTTTTGCTGTTGAATCGACATCTGTTTGTTCGCACTCTCTGTCTGCTGGGAACCCAGGCCTTTTTTACCGCTCAGGGAGCGCAAAGTGGCAGTCATGTCCTTGCGGCGAATGCCCTGTTATTGAATATGCTGCTGTTGATCTCCAACGGATTGGATGGATTTGCCCATGCGGCTGAGGCGCTGACCGGTGAGGCTTTGGGGCAGCGAAGAGAAGATCGATTTAAACAAATTGTCCGGGTGACGGGCTATTGCTCACTGATCTGTGCCGTTCTGTTTTTTATTGTCTTCATGCTTCTAGGGCAGAATGTTATCGGTCTGCTGACGAACATCCCTGCGGTCGCTGAAACCGCAACAGTTTATCTGCCCTGGCTGGCGGCCATGCCGTTATTTGCCGTCTGGTGTTATTGGCTGGATGGTGTATTCATTGGTGCCGTTCGTACGGACATGATGCAACATACCATGCTGGTATCGACGTTACTGGTGTTTCTCCCAGTCTGGTATTTGACCCGGGATATGGGGAATCACGGCTTGTGGTTGGCCTACAGTGCCTTTATGCTGGCGCGCAGTGTAGGACTGGCTATTGTTTATCGATCTTTGAGTCGGTCCAGATCCTGGGTGAGTGATAACAGGAGGAAATGTGACGAATAGTATAGAAATTAACCACGAGCTGGATACGTCGGGCCTGCTTTGTCCTGAACCGGTGATGATGTTGCATAACAAAGTAAGGGATATGAAACCGGGTGAAACGGTCAAGGTAACGGCTACCGACCCTTCTACCCAACGGGATATTCCAAAGTTCTGTAACTTTCTCGACCATGAGCTGTTGTCTCATGAACAGCTGGAAAAGCAATACATCTACCTGATTCGTAAGCAGGACCAGGCTGACTGATCCAGACAGCGTTTGGGTTTATTGTCCACAGAGTACCGGCTCTTCGCTGACTCTGTGGAACTGTTCCGGATATTTCTCCTCCAGATTACCCAGCTTCCAGGCTTCATCGCTGGCGGCTTTTTTCTCGGCCCGGGTGATGGGCTTGTCTGCCGCATCTCTTGCCGTTTTCGGGTAAAAAATCGACAAGTCGTCATCGACATAAACGTTTCTGCCCTTCTTTAGGGCTTTGTCGGCTTCCAGAGGCATATTAATATTATCGGCCACGCCTACCATAAACAGGTCTTTTATATTGTTTCTGTTGAAATGGTTGTCCAGATTCTCATTAATGGCTTCCATGATTTTATCCGGGGATTCAACAACCACGTAGTGCTCATTTTCATCTTCACTGAACTCTGGTTCTACATGTTTGCCATAACGGATGTTCTTGAGAAAAGTAATATGGCGCAACTCTTCCATGGTTCTTGAGTACTCACCATAGTGGTAAGGCACATCAATAAAATGAACGCCTTTTTTGCCGTAAAAATACCAGAGCAGTGAAACCTGGTCTTCATAGGCACTTTCAAATTCTATAGGGTTATAGTGCAGCCCGGCGTAATCATCCTGCATTGATATCAGTATAATGGCGACATTCTTACCCTGGGCCAGAAGGCCTTCGATGGTCTGGATACTGTTTGCCAGATTGGCCGTCGTTGTCTGACTGAATAGGAGCAAAGTCAGAAAACTGCTGAAAATAGACGAGCCTTTCATGATGGAGCTCCATCAAACACAAGGAGTGGAACGGCAAGACTGGTTTATTCGGTGCTCTTCTTCTTGGCTTCGGGGTACTTGAAATAAAAGGCAAATGGGTTATACAGCGCCAGACCCTGAGCATTTCGGAAATTAGCCGAGATGCTGACATGCTCAAGATTGATCGCTTCAAACTGGGCCTGTGTCAGGGTGCCTGAAATCAGATGGCCCTGAACGATAAACTTATAAATGTAGGGCGCTTCTTTCTTGATATCATCAGGTACTTCAGACTTTGAATAGTATTGCTGGCCTGGATTTTTGCCCAGTTGGAACTCAATAAAAATCAGGTTTTCCGGGTCTGCTTCGTTGTAAGTGTCTTCGGAATCCGGGATACGGTGATGAGGCTTGCAGTAGACGCCGTCAGCCTTATGGTCGTAGGTTTTGGCATGGGCTTCATCGACACCGGGCAGCCTCAAAGCTAATTTCGCGCCACCACCCTGCATAGTAATCTCAAAACTTTTGGCCGGGTCATCATCGCCCACAGAAAGGGTCAGATTCGTATCGGAGTGTTCATCAAGCACAGTGTGATGATCCTTGTCGATGCAACTGATGGTGAAACTGCCCTGGATACCATCATGAAATACCTTCGGATCTGACTTTTTATCGTCCGGTTTATATTCCGGGTTCCAGGTTTTCGAAAACACTATCTGGCCCTGAAAGTGTTCCGGGTCATGGGGGCCTAAAATGATCAGGGCATTACTGGCGGGTTTATGCACGGGCGAAAGTGCTTGCTTGCTGTCTTTGACGTTCCAGCCGGCTTTAAGCAGGTCATAATCTTCCAGTCGTTTACTATCTGCAGATGCCTGCTCAATGAGATCATGGGCAATGACAATATTGCTGGCAGCGGCCAGTAGTTCACCGGTCAATACATGGGCTTTAACTTTCTTCTGAGCGTCCTTTTCAAGCACAGATTTGGACAGCTTCTCCATAATCTCGCTGGCCCGGGTATAGAGATCCTTTTCATGGATATTGGAGAACGAACGAAGCAAGTCATGGACTTCCTGCTCACTGACCTGCTCAGGATGATAATGGGTGTCCACGGTATCCTCGAGGTTGTACATCCATCCACCGTAAGCCTGATAGGCCTGTTCCATTAATCTCATACGGTAAAGTTGCCCGGGCGTTTCGCCCAGATGACCGTACTGGGATTCAGTAAAGTCCAGCTTTAGAGTCTTGATACCTGCTCTTGAGAAGGGCGGCAAGGTAATGTGGTAAACAACATCATGAGCATACTTGTAGCCCGCGCCTAAGGGGTACAGCAATTAATAATTTACCGGCTCTGGCACAATAGCAACATCCCACTTTCGTAACTCAGGGTTTCGTATGATGTAAGGTTGAATTTCCTTCAATTCAGCTTTACTGAGCTTCACTCC
>NZ_JBPCXO010000302.1:0-43467 GCF_051008435.1 Endozoicomonas sp.
CGGACGCGCCATTTGAAAATAACGACAAATGTCGTTAGCATAGATTGCAACGGTGAGGTGGCCGAGTGGCTGAAGGCGCTCCCCTGCTAAGGGAGTATACGGTTTGTAGCCGTATCGAGGGTTCGAATCCCTCCCTCACCGCCATTTCCTTTCTCTAAGTTGCTGATTCTGCAACGATTTATTTTCCTAGAAATCTTAACTTTCCTCGTGTGTCCACGAAGTGTCCATTTTATTCAATGGGTTCAAGCGTACGGCATCTGTCAGATGATCTTTGCTGAATTTCGCATACTTCACAGTCATCTTGATGTCTGAGTGTCCGAGGATGGTTTGCAGTACTCGTATGTTGCCACCGTTCATCATGAAGTGACTGGCAAAGGTATGTCTGAGAACGTGGCTTGCCTGACCTCTGATCGTTCGTACTCCGCACCTCAATAAAGCCCGTCTGAACGATTCCTGGCTGTTGGTGAACTCGCCTTTCTCCTTTATATGCTGCTTCACCTCCTGAAACAGTTCTGGGTCTAGCGGGATCACACGGTTTTTCTTTGACTTGGTGTAGGTCAGGTAAACCTGATTATCCTTGAAGTGGTGATCTTTCCGGCTCTCGATTTCTCCCCATCTGGCTCCAGTGGCAAGGCAAGCCTTGGTGATTATATAAACGTGCTTATTTATGCAGTTCTGGCGAATGTCCTGAAACAGAATGTGGATCTCATCACTGGTGAGATAGATCAGTTCCTTCTCATGGATTCTGACCTTTTCGACAGACTGTAGCGGATTGCTATAGCCAATAATGCTGTTCCTGCTCAGGAAGTTAAAAACGGCGTTCACATAGCCCAGAATGTTGTTCAGAGTTTTGTCTCCCATTCCTTCATCCCTTTTCAGCTTCTTATAGTGATGCCAGTCACGGGCGGTCATGGTTTTGGCTACGAGGTTGCCTATGGCTTCACAGAAGCGCATCAGGTTTCGCTTAGTACGCTCATTGTCTGCCAGTTCTGCACCTCTGGCCTCGTACCAGATCTCTATCAGCTCATTCAGTCGGCGGTCGTCTTTCTCGACTTTGCTCTTATTCTTGTTGGCGATTTTCTCGTCCCGAAACTGAATGCATTCCAGTTTTGTATTGGCGGTGTGGCGGAATCGCTTCTCACCAATGCGGAAATCTATTTTCCATTGGTTGCCTATCTTTTTTATGGCCATGTTTATGCAGTCTTGGGATATCAGTTAGCTGTTGTTTTTAAAGTACTTTTCCTGATTTTTTAGACAAGTTTTTTACCGTTTGGTTCTCTGTTAATGAAGGAAAAAGTCTGGTATTTGCAGGTTGAAAGTGAATTTTCATCATTGCCTTGGATGCCGTTGTGCTTGGCTTGTTTTTGCGGCGATTTTCCCATCGCCTCAAAAAAAGACGACAGCACGACGGCAAGGTTCCGAGGCAATAATGAAAATTTTTCATGCGGTTTTTGGTTGTTGTTAGTCAGTATGTGTCGTCCGATACTCGGTTGTTGCAGCCCTCAAAAATGCGGTGTATTACTGCAACTAATGGCGCTTGATTTTGTGGCAGAGAAAGGGTTCGAGAGCAGAGAAAGCTCTTTCTGACCTCTTCACTGATTAACCCATTCTGTGCGTGGCTGCAAAGCGCAGCGCAGCCTGCACAGGCAGACGTTCCTGTAGCACGTCTTATAAAAGAAGTAGTAGAAAACATTTTGGTTATAAGAGAAGGATTTCTTATGAAACATTTAGAAAGATACGAACTTTCAGAGGATATGGCGTCCACTACTCCCAACGACAAAGGGTTGCTATTCATTCATCCAAAGTTTGGAAAGGTTGCGGATCTCTATCAGGAGAACTTTCAGATTGTCGGCACCTATGTAGATACTCTCAGGCAACTCTACAGAGGGGCAATGAATCTGAATTTTCTGACAGACTGTGAACATGCCATTGAATACGGTGAAAAGTGTTTTCGATTTCTGGGGTATGACTGGCTCATTGGCAAAAGCTCAAAAGTATCGGGTTATCAGTTCAGGCTCCAGAACAACCAGTTAGGAGTCATCATCTTTTTCAAGATGTTCCATTCAAAAGCCGAAAGTATCGGCTCTCATCTGAAAATAGAATGCTCCCCCTGGTTCCTTGATAACAGACCACCAAAGAAGGTAGATCAGTTTCTCGACAAGATTGCCGCAAGAATACTCAAGTGTGCAGAACCTCACTATCCAGCCATCCACCTTGCGGTAGATATGCAGGGATGGAAACCAGATAACGACCTGTCAGAGAGAATGGTCTGTCGCTCAAAGCGTATAGCTCAGTTCAATGGTATAGATAAGGCTGAGTTTCATTTCTCAGAAATATCCAGCATCTATGATCGTTCTCAGTCGTTTAAATTTGGTTCTCCCAGTGCTGTTCAGCTTGCAATCTACAACAAAACCATACAGGCCAGAACCATCGACAAATTTGATTACATGGAGCATAAGTGGAATGAATCTACGAAGCTAAAAAATGGTAGCTCCGGCTACGATTCTGAACAGGATGTATTCAGAGTAGAACTGCGTTTTCATCACTCCGTGATCGAACAATTTGCTCTTGGTACCTGTAATGCAGAGACAGGTGAAATCGGTGTAAAAATGAACACTTACTCAGATATCATCAATCACATACAAGCGCTATGGGGCTACGGTCTGAAGTCCTTCAAGCTCAAATTCAACAGTAACTACATCGATCCCATCTGGTCAATTCTTCAAGACGACATTATGTTCAGGTTTCCTGAGCCAAGTTATACCGACAACCTGCACTATAAGCGGTACTACAAGAAAGCTACATCATTCAGCGGGAAAAACTACCAGCTGTATTTGGGTAATTTCCTGTCTGCCTGCGCCAGAAAAGCAGAACCCTTCACAAAGGTGTTGAGGGAATTACAGCGAAGCATGATCTGGGAAGATATAGCTCTACATTATGAAAGAAAGCAGACAACAGAGAATCAGCTGATAGAGCGTCTTAAAGACTCTTATCAGGAACGTATTCTCATGGGAGTATCCGTATAGAAAAAAGAAAGGGAGCGAACTCCCTTTCAGGTTACTTCTTGCGGGATGAGGATGCCTGAGGCTCATCTTGAGTCTTCAGCTGCTCATCGAGAATTGCTTTGATAGCGACCAGTTCTTCAACCTCTGCGTTATAGCTCTCACGGATCACTTTGGTCGTGTATTGAGACAGTTGAGCAATTTCGTGTCGCTTATTTTCCAGCTGATTTTTGGTCAGGTGGATTAATGTGCAAAGCATTGAGTTAGTGAGTGTTGTTTTCATGATGTTTACCTCTCTTTTGAATGTAATTTGTTCAAGGCTGACGAGAGGTCGGATCAAATAATTGTTTTCACTTAAAATGTGATCAGAATTTTTGAGTAAGATCGATGTCAGACAAAATTACCAATATTCAAAAGTGAGGTAGTGGGGAGGTAGAAAACAATACGGATAAGATACTGCTCATATACATCAGCCGTGAACGGAGAAAAAAAGCTGAAGTATCTCTGTTGTAAAGGTAATTTTACTAATAAGATATAGAGCTCTCTGGCTAGGAGAGGTAGTATTGCTCTAGATTTTTACTAGATAGTAGACCGCTTCTACGCCATCATGGTGAGCCAAGCCTTAGTTTTCAAGAAATGGTTGAAGGGGCGGTAGCGTAGATAAACTTGCTACGTATTCATGAATAACGACGATTTCGATGGGTATATGTTTTTCTTCTGATTTCTATTAACTAATTTTTAGTGTGTTTTTTTAGAAAATGCAATTAAGTGTAGTTTTGCAAGTTTAAATATAATTAGAAATTAATATTTAAAGGTATGCCATGTTTAAGGTGTTTTGTTTTTATTGGTTTTTATTTGGAAGAATAAAAACGATATTTTAAAGGTTAAGACTAGTGAGAAATGATATCAAAATTTCTATTGTGTTTTAGCTATGTTGATTTTAATTGTAAGATAAGGTGAATAGGATGTACGACACTACAGGAAAAGAATTACTTGTTGTCAAAGATACTGCCTTGGGCTCTCCTGATAAAGGTACTGTAAAAATAGTATTTACAAGAAGTATTCATGATGGAGTAATTGGCCTACCTGATGAAAAAGAGTTCCCCACAGGAGGAGTATGGATAAGTAAAGGATATGAGGATATCGATCAGAAATTTAAAGATGGTGAACTTTTTTTACTAGAAGGGTTTAGTTATCTTGATGATAGAGATCTTCAGGGGGGATCACAAAAGCATCACTCTCATTGGTCTACAGGGCATGCAGCAAAACCTCTTGAAACTAATCAAATGATCCCTGTTATTAATTCTAGCCTCCCTGACAAAAGTACAGGCCTGTGGGACTTTTTAGGTACCCCTCCACAAGGTGCATTCTTTATATTGAGTGAGAATAATGTTTATGGACCTTTTACTGCTGATGTTGTGGATGATGAAGTAACTGTAGCACCATCTTCACAAATGGCGCTTGGGTTACCAACGCACCATATAGCCATGATTAATCTTGATGAATTGCAAAATCAAGGAGTATTCATAAAGCATGGACTTTCATCAGAGGCTCAAGTTACTGCAGGATATGTGCCATCTATAAAAATATTATCACAAAAACTAAATCAAAAAATCACCCAGATAGATTACATAACAGATACGCAGCTAATAACATTTTTCTCGAAAAATAAATTTGGGAAAAGTAGTCCAAGCATTAGTCGAAAAGCAGCAGAAACATTAAAAAAGACGATAGGTGATATTTTAAGACGAGAAAAGCAGGCTAAAAATAATGAGCGGATAAATAGACTAAAAAAACTATTGGATCAATATTTAGAGGGGAGTGATGCTGGCGAGGTAATTGTTGATAACTACTTAAGAAGCTCTGCGGGAAAGGAGTTTCTTACAAGTTATATTAAAGAAAATCCAAGTATGGCGAATAATTATCTTCCAGAATTGAGTTCGAAAAAAGAAGCTTTGGAGATGGATATAAGGGATTTGTCTGCGAAGAAATTGAAGAAGGAGCAGGAGGCGGAATTATCTATTACTGAAGCAAAAGAAAAGGCTGAAGAGGAAATAAAACGAATAAAAGAAAAGTCTGATGATGAATTAAAAAAAGAAAGAAATAAGTTTATGGGGAATCTTGAAAAGGATATTCAAGATAAGCAAAAAGAACTAGAGGATTTGTCGACCAAACGTAGTGAAATGCTTGATGATATTGATCTTCTTGATAAGGCTCATGAGCTCAATGATAAAGTTAAGTTTCTAGAGTGGAGAGAGATTGGTTTAAGGGATACAGTAAAGGCACAAGAAGCAAAATTAAAAAGCCCTGATCTGCCAAAAGAGATGACTGAAATAAAAACTATATTAGATCTTTTGCAAGGGCATTCATACAATAGAGAAAATAATAAAGTAAATTATCTTCCAGCGAAAATAATGGGTAATCTGCCAGATGCAGGATCTAGTTTAATACAGGCTTTTGTAGAAAAATTTGATGATCGTGGTCGAGAGTTTTCCTTTGAAGAAATGGCCAACATTATAATTACCACACAACAATCTTTTCTCACTGTATTTAAAGGTCTGCCTGGTGCTGGTAAAACATCTACAGCAATCAGGTTGGCGAAAGCTCATGGGTTGTTAGAGAATGAAAATGACACCTCTAATTTCTTGAATATTCCCGTCAGTAGAGGATGGGTATCAGGAAGGGACTTTATAGGTTTTTACAATAGTTTGAAGGGGATTTATCAACCATCTAAAACAGGGCTTTACCAATTTTTACAGCACAGTAAAGAGAAAGGAGTCAACAACTCTCTCAGGATGGTTCTTCTTGATGAGGCTAATCTTAGCCCTATAGAGCACTACTGGTCAGATTTTTTAGCCATGTGTGATGGTGAAGGGCGAAATCGACTTATTGATACAGGAATGCATGGCGAGGAGCGGTATCTAACTTCTGGCAACAATCTTAGATTTATAGCAACAATCAATAATGATCATACGACAGAACCTCTTTCGCCTAGATTGTGTGACCGTGTTCCAGTGATATCTATGGATATTCCACAGCTTTCATCACAAACTGAAGGTGATTCCTTTTCATTAAGTGGAGCTGTTCCATATGAGCAGCTTGAGACCTTTTTTGGCTTGCCAAATGAGATGCTAGAAGATGAACCTCTTGTGCTGACTAGCTTTTATGACATATTAGAGAAAAAAGACAAAAATTTTGGTAATCCAGTAACCGTTAGTAAGCGAAAAAGAAATGCAATGTCAGCGTATTACGAGGTCGCTTGCAGATATATGGATAGAAAATATGCAGCTGATTTTGCAATCTCACAGCATGCACTGCCATTGATAAATGGTTATGGAAAGCAGTTCAAGGATCGCTTGGAAAAATTGAGAGATCACGCAGCACAAAACAATCTCTCCAGAACATCGGAGCTTTTAGAAGGCATTTTGATAGATGGTGATGCCTACGTTGGAAGTTATAACTTCTTCTAGGGAGCTCGTTTAACTATGGAACTTTATGTAGAGGTTCTGGATGGAAAAAGAAAGGGTTATCGATTTGCTCTGCCTGTAGGTGAAGATCAGGTAGTGACAGAATCTTTCCCCTTTGTTCTTGAAAGTGAGGCTCTTGCTTTTTTTCTGAAATTAGATGAACCATGTAAATGCGTATCTCTTTGTATAGGTGAATTGACCTACGCTTTCTCACAGGGTAGAAACTCTGATTTCCTAGAATATGAATTACTTCCAGCATACAGGAAAAATGGTAAGCGAGAGGCTCTATTTTTTAATTATTTTGGCATGGCTTTTCTAGGGTTGCATATTGAAACTGAAGAGCATGCAGAAGTTTTAGAAGTTGGTCCTGTAGAGGTTTTGGCAAGAAAAGTCACAGCAACTCAAGCTGAAAGAATGATTGATTTCATTTTGACAGAAACTAACGGACAGCTTCATAAAGAATTTGGAGCAAAAAAATTACATGCTTCTGCCGCAGAAGGGGGGGAAAGACCCCAGAAAGTGGTTGAGCAGTTATTAAAAGATACTGAAATACTTGAGGAAATATCACAGCACATATTGCATCGTCCGTTAAAAGCACTTGCATCTAATCTAACAATTAAAGGGGGAAAAGAAGTCGATGTCTTGCATGAGCAAGGTATTACCTGGCTAATGGAAAATCTATCTGTACTCGAGGAAACTGATGATAGAGACAGAGCTCATTTAATATTTGATAATAGAGCATATCATGCTGTTGAATTACAAACAGCAGTGATGCAGGATCATACTGATATATATGAAAACCGTGTGCTTCATAATTATCTTGAAAATCTGTTGAATTTTAGTCAAGAAGTTCTTGATAACTATAGTCAAAGTGATACAAGTAAGGCGCATAACTCTCATCAAGATTATGTTAGTTTTTTTTCTTGCATGAAGTCATGGATGCATAAAATTAATAGTCATCATGTAACGATTATTCAAAATTGTCGAAGGCGTCTCGCAAAAATACAGTCTATTTATCAAAGATATTTACCAGTGAAGCATTCTGAAGAAGGTATGCCAAAAATCACGGCAAAAGTTAGAGGTAATAGGCACTATTTATTGCTCTTTAGAATGATTATAAGTTGGTATCAGAATAACTTAGTGGATTGGAGATCACATCAGCTGTTTTTGGCGATTAACGCGATGCCCAAGCTATTTGAGTACTATACCGTTTTAAGGGTGAAGCGCTGGTGCATTGAAAGCAGTAATGCGGAGTACAATAAACCTATCGGTAGTATGTGGAGAGGAAACATATACGATAAAGATATTTCTTTATTTTATGAACCTCTTTATTGGATGGTTGGTCACTCAAATGCTGGTGAGATTGTTAATACAGAGCATAGATCGGAAGTTAGTTCTCGTAGTGATAGGCTTGGAAAATCTAGAAACTATGAATATTCCAGAAGATCACCTGATATTGTCCTTGAGGTCAAGGAGGAGGGTAAGGCAAGCATATTATTAGTATTGGATGCTAAGTACACATCAAGGAGTCTTGCCTTCAATCAGTATCTACCAGATTGTACAATGAAATATGTACATGGACTTTCTGGTTGGGATAGTAGGCAAGCAGTTAAAGCTATGATAATTCTATACCCTGATGTAGATGATAAATTTATGGATCTTCATGTAGCTCCTTTCAATGTTTTTGGTCAATATTCACAAATTCCAGCTTTGGGTGCACAAGCACTATCTCTATCACCTTTAAGTGCAACTAAGGGTATAGGGTTTGAAGCTTTACTTGAACGACTTGTTGAGGTTTGTGAGGGCTGAAGTTATTTGAGAGGGCTGTTCATGTAATTTGATAAGCTCTAACTAATCTCTATGTATATTAGTGCTTGCTAAATTAAAGGGATGTGCGCTTTTTATGTAGAGTAAAAGTTGCACATCCCTTTTTTCTACTCGATCCTAGACTTCTTATCTGAAGAGATGCTTGATTGCAGATTCATGTGCTTAAGTACTATACATTCCAAAATTTGTCGTATAGTATCCGCACCACTGCTTGAGAGCAGTTGCTGGGTGCCAGAGAGATCGGTTTTTTAGTCCGTGAAAGGTGTCCAAAAAGTGTCCACAAAATTGACCAATAATGAATTTTATTGACTTAATCGGACGCGTTGATATAGATTTACGGCTCCTAAGTGATTGATTTACTTAGAAGTTGTAGTGATGGAGAAGGATTCGAATCCCTCCCTCACCGCCATTTAATTTCCTAATGCTTTCAAGCGTAAGTGGAATTAAAAAACCTTAGAGCTCAAATATTGAAGTCAAAACGACTTCAATTAATCTCTCTTTCAAAGGAATCTCAGATTCCAAGTCGATACGCGCTCGTAGCTCAGCTGGATAGAGTACCTGGCTACGAACCAGGCGGTCGGAGGTTCGAATCCTCCCGAGCGCGCCAATAAAGAAAAAAGCCGGATCTTTTGATCCGGCTTTTTTTTGTTAACAAGAATACTTCAGATAGCGGCTTCTTTGATCATTTCCTTCCATTGAAAAAGTGAGTTTAATGTTGATGGGTGAGTCGTTGTATTCCGTTATGTCGATAATCCAGTGAGGCAGCCTCTGTCAATGTTGCACTGAATAAGCGAGTGGACTTGACAGAATTTCCAGTATCCTGTGAAACTGCTTATCTGTCGTATGTCGTATGTCGTATGTCGTATGTCGTATGTCGTTCAGAAAATAATAATGATAAAAAACATCACTCAGACTATTTTTGTTCTCCTTCTACTCGCTCTCACTGTCATACTTTCTGCAGCCTGGTACTTTTCCCATCAACTGATGTATCCAGACAGCTATCCCTGTAATCAAGAGCATTACGTATTCTGTGGGTCTCCGTCTGAGATCGGATTGAGTTATGAAGATGTTTCTCTGGAAGCATCGGATGGCCTTCAGCTGAAGGGATGGTTTATTCCAGGTTTGAAAGGTCATCAGGGTATTGTCATGATACATGGCAGGGGAGCCACGCGTCATGAAGGGTTAAGGGACTCAATAGCATTGCATGAACAGGGGTTCAGTCTGCTTCTGATTGATCTGCGCAACTCAGGTTCCAGTCAAAAGTCGTTTAACTCCATGGGCTTTCATGAGGTCAAGGATGTTCATGCTAGCGTGAAATATCTTCAAGATAGAGGGGTTTCTAATATTGGAGTCGTAGGTTACTCCATGGGCGCTACTACCTCTATCATGGCTATGTCTGAGAATGAGCAGATCAAGGCAGGTTGGTTTGATGCCGGCTTTTTCGATCTGAATACGATCATTCTTGAGGCCGGAGAGAGGGATTTTAATCTACCTAAAATGAACTGGTTCAGTGGTCTGGTTAGGTTCTTTTATGAGTGGCGTGGTGATTTGGAAACAGCCCGATCTGCGCCGGTTAATGTGATCTCTAAAATCTCACCCAGGCCCGTAATGATTGTGCATGGGAAGGCTGACAGAGTTGTAGATGTTAGTCATGGAGAAAGGCTCTACAAGGCTGCTAAAGAGCCCAAAAGCTTGTGGATTGTCCCTGAAGGGCGTCACACGCGCACCTGGCAGGCAGATAGGGAGAAGTCCTCAAGATTAATTGGAGAGTTTTTCAATAAAAGTCTGTCTGACTCAGGAGTGTAAAATGTGAAATAGCCTCAAAATTGAGGCTACCTGTCTTTGAAAAAAGACTTAATGTGCTGCTTGAGGCTAGCTAGAAATAGCTTATCGAGCATAATAGCCTCTTGTTCCAGTCTTAGTTGTTTATTCTGAAGTTCTATCAGAATCGGAAATTGGGTTAACAGTTTTCTGTATGAAGTTGTGTTCCAGGATTTTCCTGTTTTTAGACTATAGAGGTCGATATATTCACCCCACCAAGCCGGAAGAAACAGCTCAAGCTTCTCGTTCAGATTTCTGGAAAGCTGTTTAGCAATCTTAAGGCCTTTCTGGTCTAGGTCGCCAAAATGTGACCAGCTAAACTGATCTAGTTTCTGGAGCCATTCAGTTGCAATGCTTTGGTTGTTGCCGGGTACATAGACATAAAGCACTCTGGGAAGTAGGGGTAAAGTGTCCCATGCTCCGGGGTTTTCTATGGTCATTATGTGGAGAGGTTTGTTGGTTTCTAAAGCTGTAAATTGGTCGACGGCTCTCTGGTTGAAAATTAATTCGCCCATAGTATGCATGCTGTTTTCAGCATGTATCGACCAATCAGTAAAGTGAAAAACAGCAGCTTCCGCTGTCCTTATCCTTAAAGTGTCGCATGAAACTGCTGTAATGTTATCAGGGTGAGATCTTGTTGATGATTTGGAGTCTCCAGTCCAGACTGCTTGCGCTACTCGATGATGAAGTTGTGCTGGAAGATCGTTTACTAGCCTGTTTTTCAGAAAGCTAGCCCGTCGCTCCTCCTTGGAATCTATAGGAGAATCCCAGTTCTCACCATAGTTTTTTACCATGTATGGGCGAAGAGAACTTTCGCCACTGGGCGTAAGATCATAGTCGTACTTGGTAGCTTGATTGATTAGATTGTTATCTATCAACCATTGACCAAAGTTTGGCATTTTCCTACGCAGGGTCACCTTGCTATGCTCCAATAGACTTTTGGCTATTGGGGCTGCTTCATCTATTGGATAGTCAGGCATTAAGCATTTTCCAAAGCAACTGATTTGCTTCTTACACCAGAGAAAATCACGTGCTCATAAGGCTCCATCAGACGAACCATGCGGTATGTGACGCCATTCTTGGGAAGTACGTTGTCAGGAGCTCCAACAAGCAGCTGCAGTGATTGATTGGCGCAGAGTTCTTCCAGTGTTTGCAGTGCTCTGGCGTCCAGTCGGGCGGCTTCATCAAGGAAGAGCAATCGGTTGGCTGCATGGCCATTACCTTCTCGATTCTGTGACTCCCAGGAGTGGAGAACCATGGTCAGTACCGCCAGCCCGGTGCCGATGGCTTCACCTGTTGAAAGATTGGTTGGGTTGGCTACTTCAAATTGGCCGGTACCAGCGCGTTGAATCAGAATGTTCAGCTTGATGTACTCTCGGTAATCCAGCAGCTTTTCACCGGTAATGGTACCACCTGTCTCCCGTTTGAATATTTCGGCCAGAGCCTCTTCAACAGTCATTTCGGGTTGTTTGAACAAATCTCCATAGAACTGACTTTGCAGGGCATCCAGAACTTTTCTGAAGCTTTCAATTTCTTGTACTTCGATTTTGATGGATCGAATAGTGCCAAAATGAACGCTGGATAATGCAGAGTTGAGTTGAAATATCTGCTTCCGCTGTCTGTTAATGCTGCGCTGAATGTTCTGGCCCATGTATTCAGACTCTGCCAGGAACCGTTCTTCCGCATCCTTCAGTCGTTCTTCCAGGCGAACCAGGTGTTCTTCCAATTGTTCCAGAGCTTGTCTGGGGTCATCGGAGTTGGAAATGGTTTTATCCATTCGTTCAGCCAGAAGTTGTTGGGCAGACAAAACGCCCTCAAAGAGCTTGGGTAGATCGGACAGGTTGGCTTCTAACAGACTCTGAAGCAGTGAGTTTTCAGGTTCTGGCTTGAGAGCCTGTTCCAGTCTGGCGCGCGCCGATGAAATGTTGTCTTTCAGCTGTTCATTGCTTTCGTGCAGGCGTTGCTGGGATTGCAGTCGGGTCAATAGGCCGGACTCGCTGGCTTTCTCCTGAATGGTTTCCCAATGGTGTCTGGCTGTTTCGCTTCTGGGTGAAATGGATTCTATTTCGGCATGCAGTTTCTGCAACTGATCCTGAAGTTTATCCAGCCCTGAACGGTTTTTTGTGATGGATTCGAACAGAGTGTGATGTTTTGGTTCCAGGGCTTTTAACTGGCTTATAATCTCATCCAGTTGGGCTTTCATCTGATCTGTCAGTGTTTCATGCCAGTCCAGAGGGATGGCATTCATCTCGTTTTCTTTCAGGAGCAGCTGACCTTCGTGGTTTTGCAGCAGGCTTTTATCGGCTGTCATATTGCCTTTCAGCGCTTGTAGCTGATCCTTCAGTAATTCGAGCTCTTTCTGTTGAACCCGCTTTCTTGAATCTTTTTCTTCCCATTCCTGCTTCAGGGATTCTCTCAAAGTGCTGGTTTCATTCTGGCGATGGACCGAGTCTTTGAAGCGCAGGCTGGGCAGTGTCTGTTCTGTACGTTGTAACAGGTCAATGGTGTTGCCAAGCTCAGAAATTCGGCTGCTGAGCTTATCAAGACTGGTTTTGAAGGTTTTAATATCTTCTGCAGGGGGAGTGTCCAGATAAAGGCGGCTGTTTTCCAGTTGATTGATACTATCGGAATGAATCTTGATCCAGTCAGCGGATTCAAGGCATTGGTTGTGTTGGATTTCCAGTCTTTCCAGTGTCATGACAAGATCAGGTTCATCCAGAACCATGGCGTTTGACTGCTGAGAGTCCAGAAAAGAGACAATCTGGTTAAGTGTCTTTAATTCTGAATCTTTCTGAGTCAGTTGGCTCTGAGTCAGTATCAGCTCACTGCGACAATTTTCAATGCTTGTGGCCAGTGTTTGAACGTCAGGTTCCTCCAACCCTATCCATTGAGAAAGAGGGGCCATTTTGTCGAGCAGAATAAACTGTTTTTCAAGTTTTTTGCGATTGACCGCAAGAGTCTGCCTGTCATCAAGGATGATTTCTTCCCGTTCAATTAATCGCTGTTTCTCTTTCTCACGAGCTAGCTTACCAATGGTTGGAAATTCCGGTTCTATGCTGACACGGGAAATGTTTTGAGAAAGATGGATCAGTACACTGCCGTCTTCATCCTGATGCAATGGTGATTCGATGAAGTCATCTTCAGAGAAACTGGTTCTGGAGTCGCCTTGCAGTAACCAAACGTCATTTGGGCGATCCGTCTCCTGTCTAATCAATGTCGCTGCTTTCTCAGTATCCTGTACCAGCAGTGCATTACGTAAAGGCCCCATTTTGGCTTCAAGCCAGGCGGCTTCTTCCAGTGAAATCTCATCATCATCAAAGAACTGACTTACCAGCTGGCCACCTGTGAGCTCGGTGAGCTTTTGCAACTGAATCTGTTCTCTGGACTCGGTCGTTTCAAGTCCTTTCAGGCGGAGTCTGAGGGTGTTCAGTTCCGTTTCAAGTTCAAGGTCCTGGCGGTTGTGTAAATGCTGTTGATTTGTGAGTTCATTACGCAGAGCGCTGAGGTCGTCAGGCTGGCTCAGGTGCAGCTCGCTGTTCAGTTCCAGTAGTGCTTTTTTCAGGCTGTCGTAATTCATCCATAGTGAATGATCTTTCTGTCTCTGAGTTCGCTGTTGTTCCAATGCCTGTTGATGAAGCTTCAGGCTCTGAATGGAATCTGAGAGTGCATGAAGCTGTTCGCTCAAAAGTGTTTTTTCACTCTCCCCCTGCTGTAAATGAGTCAGCCATTGGGCGTGACTGGTCATTGCCTGATTGTAGGGGGAGGGCAGTTTGGCAACGTGTTCACTTAATCGCCGTTGTTCTGAAAGTTTACTTCGAGTTGTATCGAGCTTATCCGTTATGGAAGGTAACTGACGTGTATCCTGCTCTTTGGAGCGCTTTTCCTGAATCCATTTGTCTGATAGTTGGGCAGCATTTAGGGCAGAAGCTTCCTTGTTTTCCAGGGTGGAAAGAATCGGTAAGCACTGATTAAAGTGATTCCTGATATTCTCCATCTGCTCCAGAAGAGGGAGTTTGATGTGATATTCTGCAGAGAGTTCCTTGCGTTGTTCAATATTAAGCTGAAGGATTTGGCTGAGGTTTTTGTCATTCAGGGATTCATCGGACAGCAGGCTGCGACATTGCTCAAGGCTGGATATGGCCTGGTTGTATAGGCCTGCTTTTCGGGCTTCTTCAGAGTATGCGTCTTCAGCGTCAGCCAGCTGCTTAACCAGTGATCGCACATCCTCTTCAATTTGTTCCAGCTGCTGGTGTTGCTCTTGTTTCTGGGCTTCCAGTAAATCAAGTTGTCCGTTCTGCTGCTGCAGGCGCTCATGAATGCAGTCGTTTTCTTTTTTAAGTTGTCTGGATTCGCTATGAAGGCGGTCCAGTGTTTCTGCCTGTTCTTTCTGGGTGCGAGCGACTTCTTCGTGAGCCTCAAGTTGTTCCCTGGTACTGTCCAGTTGCTCAATTTCAAGCTCCAGGGCGCTGATCTGTTGTTGTTGGGCAGTGATGTCAGATCCAGTATGTTCAGCCTGGTTCTGGCAGTCGATCAGTGATTGTCTGAGCTGAACCTGAAGTCTCTGAGCCAGAGCTATAACGCTCTCACCCAACTGATAACTGGAATCCAAAAGCTCTTTGATCAGTTCCCGTTTTTCCCGGGTATCATGAATGCTGTCACGTGTTTTGCGAGTTTCCTGCAGGGCATTCTGCATGGAGCTGACGGACTTTTTGACGTTCTCTTCCGATGTCAGCAGGTAATCTCTGAGTCCTTTCTGCATTTCAGAAGAGAGGCCGCCGTAGAGACTGGTTTCCAGCATACGGTAATAACGCTGACGATCTCGCGCGTTTTCCATCCTTCGCGGGATGATTCGGCACTCAAATTGCCAGTCCATAAACTGTCCGAGTGACTTGAAGCGCTTAAGGGTGCCACCGTGCATGGCGATCTGGTTGGAAAGTGCATTACCCTCAAGAGCATCGTAGCGATTCTCGCCAGCCGGGCTCATAACCAGGTCTTTGATTGAAACCTTGGGGTCTAAGCCGGTAATGGCAAACATTTTCAATTCAACTCTGGGCTTGCCCAGGCGTTTCAGTTGTACGCCAGCGATAACGCGCTCACTGTTGAACAGGGTGTAGTCGACCAATGAGTAGCAAGTACCGCTTTCAATGCGCCCCCAGATACCGTTGTCACTGCGATCCTGACCGCTGTCGGAATTGTTTCTTAATCTTACAAGACGGTTGTCGGGTACACGGTTAACCAGCAGGGCGCCCATAATGGTGGTTTTACCTGCACCGTTATGGCCGATTAAATTGCTCATCCACTGATGCAGGGAGAGAGTTTTAAAGAAAATACCTCGAAAGTTGACCAGTGTCAGACTGTTAATCTGTGTGCGTGCCTGACTCATGCTTCGACTTCCTTGCTCTCGTTATTGTCTTTGGTGGCAGTATCGTTAGGGACCGTTGTATCCGTCGTAGTCCGTTCATCTGCAGCTTCTTCTTCAGCTTCCAGGCAGATAGAACCCGATTGCACCAGTTTTTCCAGGCTCTCGCGGGTCATTTGACCCGCTCTCACAGGCTCGATGAAGCGCATCAGTGGGGGTTGGGTCTGAACTCTGTCGGCTTTCATGCCTTCCATGCGGATCATGCCCAATTTTGCCAGTTGTCTGAGGGATCGTTTGAGTGTATCCATGGCTTTTTCACGATCCAGCTGGGTGTCAATTTTTCTTCTTTCCAGCAGTCGTGCCAGTCGCTCGTCGTCTACCAACATTCGTAAACGTTCAAACAATGTGTCTGCCTTGATCCAGCCGCCGCCTTCCAGTTGTTCCGGGTCAAGATGATAGAGGGCCAGAAGTTGACCCAGAATCATGCTTAACTCATCGAGTTTTTTCGAACGAATCAGGTTTTTATTGCCCAGATTGGGGCGAAGGAAGTAGTAATCTTCCTGAGCACGAATCAGATCAACGCCATAACGCTGGTAGTGCAGATCCAGCCAGGTTTCGCCAGATTGCAGCATGCTATACAGGTGAGTGTGTCTTGCATCAATGTGCTCACCCCGGCGCAGACGACTATCCAGTTCGGGGAAGAGGTCGTCGTTAATGACTTCGGCCAGACTCTGGTAGGGGGTGTTAACATTCAAGCGAAGGTTCTCTCTCTGAAATCTTAATGGGTTTTGACAGTTCCAGTTGCAGGTGTTCGGCTTCAAGGTCAGGCATGATTTCATGCCAGTAGCTTTCAGGAATGTCTCTTGCGTCCCGGAAATGACCCAGTTGTGTCATAGCTTCAAATAACCAGCCGGCCGACTGTAAAAGGTCTGTCATGGCTATTACTCCTGACAATTCGCTCAAGGCTTCTTCATAAGAGGGAAGGTAGCCTTTGTCTGAAACGAATGTTCTTAACCAGCGAGCAATGTCTGCTTTGCGACCTTCAAGGTCATCCATATCTGTCATGCTTTCTTCGTCAATGATGACTTGAGACTGGATGGATTCTGATTGAGGTACGTCAATTTCCCTCAGGCGGATCAAAGGGTCATCACTGCAGAGATTCAAGTGCCATGGCGTCTGGTCATAATTTTGAATGGCGTCCAGGGTTCTTTCCATCAAGGCTTTTCGCTCGTCCATATTGATGAACTGACGAATATATTGATGGGCACGTTGATGGAAGCTCTCCCAGTGTTCCAGTCTTTCTCCACTCCAGTGTTCAATGCGATCCAGGTGTTGTTCCAGTCTGAAGACAGAGTGGGCTGCGAGTTTTCTGTCTGCCGTTTCGCACGCCAGGGAAATAGCTTCCAGAAGCTGTCTCAAATTATGGCAGGAGGCCAGCAGCAGTTGTTGAAGATCCTGCAGTCGGTCCTGAGTGTCATTCAATAAATGTTCACAACGAGTCATGGCGTTTTGCCAGTCGTGTTTCATCAGGGCAACCACTTCTGAGCGGGTTTCTATGGCTTCCTGATCCAGTTGTCTCTGTCGGTGATCGATGGCGGTCACCAGTTGTCTGACAGTGATATCCAGAGGGGCTTCGATTTGAAGGAGCCAGTATTGGTCATTGCCATCATTGATGGCTGCATCCCTGATTTCGCGCAGATGACTCGCTACGGTCATAAAGAGCGTGCTCAGCGCGGTATGGGAGGCATCAAAACCTGTACAGATAGACTCAACAATCTGTTCTGAAACCGGTGGCAGCAGATAGGCATGTTGCTTTTCTCCCATGCCTTCAAGGCAGATCAGCAGATTCTGTTCCAGCAGTCGGCGAATAGTTTCGTTGCATCGACGTTGGGATGTGTCGGAATCACTGTCGACACGATGCTTATCAACCTGTTCATGGACGATATGGAGCTCTTCTTCGCTGAATTCCGGCTGAGATTCCTGATCTTTCCAGTATCTCAGGCTTGCAAGAAAGGCCAGGTCTGCTGGTTGCAGGTTGAGCTTCTGTCCGCTGGTTAAAATATTGCTGATCAGTGAAGGAATGTCACGAGATGCCGTCAATCCATACTCCCTAGCAGTCTATTGTGAAAAATTCTTCTCAGAAACAGAGAGGAACTCTTTCAGTGGCTCATGGCTGTTGATCGTGAAAAGTGCCATCATGCCTCTAATGCGCAGAGGATAAACAAGTGTATCGATTCGTACATGTCCTGTTTGTCCTTCCCTGACATCATGGGGCACTTTGCCAAATTCAGTATGTTCTACAAGTGGCATTAGTAGAGTTTAAACATGATTATGGAAAACCAAACTGGTCACGTAAAGTGGGATTGATAAATAGTGAGCAATATAGTCCCAGATAGGACGCTTTATCCGGACAACTGACACGGTTATAGGGGCAACTGGCAATGGGTCAGGACAACGATTTTAATTAAAGTAGATCCCGGGTTTTACGGCATTATGCCGCGACCAGTAATCTGGTCGGTAGAGAGTAGCCCGGCTTGTTCGGGCTGTCTTTATTCTGTTTCAGTGGTGTTTCTCTTCTTCCCTTCTACTGCTTTGTCCCATTCCGTGTGTTTGTTAAGCTTCCATTCTCACTTGTTGCATACGGCTGTTATGGAAACACATAGTCAACGATTGCTTCCCGGCGATGATCTCTACCTTGAACTTTTGAATCTTGCAAAGGGCTGGCCCGCAGCGTGCCTGTTATCTTGCGTAGGAAGCTTAAGAGAATTGTCTGTCCGATTGGCGGGGGCTGAGCAGGAAAAAATTCTGCAGGGTCCCTTCGAAAGGGCCCGAAATTCTTTCTCTGTCCGGTACCGTTTGCCCATCAGGCTTACATTTACATATCTGTGTTGCGGATAAAAAGGGGCAGGTGTTGGGTGGTCACTTGAAACCGGGGTCGATTATCGACACAACGGCTGAAATAGTAGTGGGTATTCTTAAGGATACCTGTTTCACCCGGGAGGTAGATGGTGAAACAGGTTATCTGGAGCTGGTCGTTAAAAAGGCTTCTCGGGCCAGTTCCTGAGAATTTTACGTCTGACGTTGGCCTGTTCCTCGCTCGACAGGTCACGTATGTGTTTACCGGCGTTCTCGTTATAGATAGCAATGAGTCGACGTGTATTAATTGGGTTAGGAATAACCACATACTGGCGGCCAAACAGATCTTTATTGGCCGCTACAGAAACCTTCAGATTTGGATCAAAGCCATTCTCTTCGAGGTCGAAATCAGAGAGCATGTCACCAATGAAAAGGGCGATCTGGTGTTTTTTCCTGTCGACCTGCCCACTGGTGATAGCGCGGCGTTGAAAGGTCTTAGTGCAGTTTTTCAGCTCTACCGTTGAGCAGTACTCACCTTTTAATACAATGTGGGTTTCATCGGCATCCGGGTAGCCAAGCGCTCTTAATTTTTTGACGGTCAGCTCTTCAATATCTTTTCTGTTTCCCTGCAGGCCCGATGACATGGGTCTTTCGGAAACATAGAAAATATCAAAACCTTTCTCCTTGGCAGCAGCAAGAAATTCAGGGGCTCCCGGAATAGGCTTGGCATTTTTCTGCTGTTCAAGGTACCAGGTGTGTTCATTCTGTTCTGATCCCGGGGCGGGTTGAGTCAGATCGGGCTTTTTGGGGGTGTATTGTAAAACAGTGCCGTTAATGTCTATGACAATAGCCGGGTTTTCCATGGTGTTCTGGTTGAGCTTATCCAGTATTCGGGTGGAATGGTTGTAGGCCTGTTGAGTCAGGGCATGATAATCGGCCGAGGCATACATCCATAACATGGCATTGGTGCTGTGCTGAGCATAAGTTGGATTTTGTATCTGGCTAAAGTGGGATTGATTCAGTGCGTCAAGATTGGCATCGTGTTTTTGTTGAGGGGTCAGCTGATTGAAATTGTCTGCAACTGCAGATTCCCAGCTTCCGTAAATCAGGTTGGGGAAACTGATCCAGTCATTACCGAACCGGTTTCGATACTGTTGTACCCACTGTTGTCTCTGGGTGTAATGACGGCCTTCTACTTCGCCCAGATCATCAAGCTGATCACCCAGTAACATAAGGATGTGATAGCCCTGATCCCGGATTTTTTGCCGTTGCCCTTCTTTAGTCAGCGTTTCGTTGTCTCTTTTCTGGAAAAGCAGAAACTCAGGCCCTTTGATCGGGAATCCCAGGCGCTTCAGGTTGGCCATGGTATCTTCCTTGACCTCATTGAAACGACCAGTGATGTAAAAGATTTCAATACCCTGATTGTCGATCTCATTTAAGAAGTCTGTAGCACCCGGCAGAGCTTCCATTCCCTTGTCTTTCCACCAGGCAATCGAGGCATCGGTTGTTCTTGCGCTGTCGGTACCGACAAGGCTTGAGAAATAGATAGCACCATTGATGAGAGTGTCATCAATGTCGGTCACAATGGCGGCTTTTTTGCCATCAGGGAGTTGATTGAGTGCATTGGCAAGATTGTCTCTCGCCATATTGAAAGATTGGTACACCAGTGCTTCATATTCGGGGGCGTGTTGTTGCCAATTGGACGCAACGACGCGCTCTTCATTCAGATCCCTCTGGGAGTATTCATTACTGAGCGCTGAAGCAAGGGAGGCGGATGCTGCGAATAGCAGTAGCGTTAAGGTGTGAATTCTGGCCATGAATTCCTCGGCATTGTCGACTTATTGTTGGGTTTCGACGATAAAACCTAGTTGAGGGTTCAGGGAGGGCTCAGTTTTTTTTGTTACTGGTTGTATCCAGAGGGTATGGGATTCGTTATGTGTAACCCACAACTTGGGTGGGTCACACATTGGAAATGTCAGAGTGTGGCAATATTCTCTGGATTGCCAGGCAGCTGGGCGTGAAAAGCTTTACCGTTGACTGACTGACTGTCGTTGCCCATCAGATAAAGATAAACAGGCATAATGTCTTCAGGCGTGGGGCGGCTCATGGGATCTTCACCAGGATAAGCCGAAGCCCTCATGGCAGTTCGTGTGCCGCCAGGGTTAATGGTGTTGACTCTGACCTGGCTAAGACCGTCCTCTTCATCCGCCATCACTTGCATCAGACCTTCGGTGGCAAATTTCGAGATGCTGTAGGCGCCCCAATGCGCACGTCCTTTGTGGCCCACACTGGATGAGGTGAAGGCGATGGAGCCTGATTCAGCCTTTCGCAGCAGGGGGAGAACTTCTCTTGATAAGAGGAAGGGTGCCGTCACATTGACATGCATCACTTCATTCCATTTATCCAGATCGTATTGTGCGATTGCCTTGAGTTCACCCAGTAAGCCGGCGTTGTGCAGTAGGCCGTCCAGCTTGCCGAATTCCTTATCCAGGGTTTCTGTCAGGTTGGCATAATCCTGTTCAGAGGCTCCCGCCAGGTTCATGGGGTAAATCGCAGCCTGGGGCCAGCCATTCTCTTCTATCTCGTCATAAACCTCTTCCAGTTTGCTGGTGGTTCTTCCCAGCAAGATCACGGTAGCGCCGTGGCGTGCAAAAGTCAGGGCTGCTGTGCGGCCAATACCACTGCCAGCACCAGTGACCAGGATAATCTTGTCCTGGAGAAGGTTGTCGGGTGCGGTATATTCAAACATCGGTTCCTCTCCGTGGCAGCAGCCACTTGTATTGTTCCAGCAGTGGGAGAATATCTTCTGCAGACGTAACGTTATAATCAGCTTGCCACTGGTCTGGTGTGTCTTCGGGGCTGATAAAACCATAAAGTGCTGCGATAGTCACCATGCCTGCATTTCTGCCAGCGTCGATATCTCGCAGGTGGTCACCTATATAAATGCAGTTGACCGGATTGGACCCGGTCTGTTTACAGGCCAGTATTAAGGCTTCCGGGTCAGGCTTGGTCTGCTTAACATGTTCAGGACAGATCAGTGTTCTGGATCGGTTGGACAGTCCAATTTGTTGTAGCAAAATTTCTGCGTACGCCGAGGGCTTGTTGGTGACAACCCCCCAGGGAACGGCCCTGGCGTCCAGAGCATCGAGAAGCTGAGGCATGCCGTCGTACAGTTTTGCGGCCTTTTCTCTGTCGCTGTTACTGATAAGATCGTCGTATTCATCAAGCAGACGGTTTCTAAGGCTTTCAAGCTTTGGATCAGAAGGTTCAATGCCATAGGCTAGTTGTACCAACTTTCTTGAGCCCTCTGAGACATAGCTTCGAATCAGTTCTCCATCAATGGCTGGCAGATGGTCGTCGGCCAGCATCTTGTTTGCTGTCGTGATGAAGTCTTCCGAAGTATCCAGAAGTGTGCCGTCCAGGTCGAAAAACAAGCCTTCAATGGCGTTTGGGTGACTCATCAGGCCTCCTGTTTATTGGTGAAAATACAGTCTTTCAGGTTTGATGTTTCAAGGTGAACTGTATTTTCGGCTCAAGGCTGTTTGCTACCGTAAATCAGATAGTTGACGTCAGTGTCAGACTTTTTCAGTGAGTACACGCCAGTGACAGGGTTGAAGACCATGCCGGTCATGTCGTGTACTTCCAGGTCATTTTGGCGCATCCAGCTGCATAGCTCGTGAGGCTTAATAAACTTTTTGTGCTCATGAGTGCCCTTGGGTAGCATCTTAAGCACATACTCAGCACCGACTATGGCAAAAAGCCAGGACTTGGCGTTCCGGTTGATGGTGGCAAAAAAGATTTGTCCACCTGGCTTAAGCAGTTTCTCGCAGGCGCGGATCACAGAAGCGGGTTCGGGTACATGCTCAAGCATTTCAAGACAGGTCACTACATCAAATTCGCCTAGCATTTCTTGTGCCAGTTCTTCTACAGGTATTTTTCTATAATTGACTTCAATCTCACTTTCCATGCTGTGCAGGCGGGCTACGGAAAGTGGAGCGTCGCCCATATCAATACCCGTGACGTCGGCACCACGAAGCGCCATGGATTCGCTGAGAATTCCACCGCCGCAACCCACATCCAGCACTTTCTTTCCTGCCAGTCCCACTCTTTCATCAATAAAGTTGAGTCTCAGTGGATTAATTTCGTGCAGTGGTTTGAACTCACCATCCATGTCCCACCAGCGGCTGGCCAGCTCTTCAAATTTTGCAATTTCTGCTGGATCTACGTTTTGCGCTGGGCGTGGTTCGTCCTGGTTTGAAGTCATAGTGTCCAGATTCTCAAGCGGTTAGATTGGGTGTGCGCCGTAATGATGATCTCTCTGAAAATGCAGGCAGCAAGCTTCGAAAGAGTCAGTTGGTTTCCGAAAGTGACAGCGCAGTCTGTATTCTTATTGGCATTATACAGACAGAGTTTTCAGAGTTAAGTGTTCCTGTGTTTCTGATCCGTGCGATGGGAAAAATTGAGGGGCGTCTACTGTTATTTTTCTCTCTGGGTGTGGTTAAACGTCAGGAAAAGGACCAACAGAGGCACTATGTCGTACTTCTGTGTCAGATTTTATCCATAAAATCACTGTGTACACATACTCTGGCTCGCAGTAACGCTGCCAGCTGTGGTATTATTTGCTACTTGATATGAAAAAAGCAGCCATGCATTTTTATCGTGAAAATCATTTTAGCGCTCCTCTGCGTTCAGATAGGGACAGGATGATTTATTACACATGGCTGCCTGTTGATTGAATTGTTCGGGTTGCCGGCCAGCCGGCTGCAAACAACAATACTGGATCATCGGTTGACTGGCAGGTTCAGTACACCGGCGAAGAATGGAAGACTATGGTTCCATTTATTGACGATCTGAGTATTAAGGTTTCCGGCCTTCTGGGTTGAGAAAGGATGCTGACTGGTATCCGGTGGGCGCAAGCTAAAGGACGACTGGGTTTACATGACTGATATCGCCAAAGAGATTCTTCCGGTAAACATCGAAGACGAGCTCAAGCAGTCCTATTTGGACTACGCCATGAGTGTAATCGTCGGGCGGGCATTGCCTGATGTGCGTGACGGACTCAAGCCGGTCCATCGGCGGGTTCTCTTCGCAATGAACGAGCTGAGCAATGACTGGAATAAGCCCTACAAGAAATCGGCACGTGTGGTGGGTGACGTAATTGGTAAATACCACCCTCATGGTGACTCTGCTGTCTATGACACCATTGTTCGTATGGCGCAGCCATTCTCTCTGCGTTACATGCTGGTAGACGGGCAGGGCAACTTCGGCTCAGTGGATGGTGACTCCGCTGCAGCCATGCGTTATACCGAAATCCGGATGCGAAAAATCAGTCATGACATCATGGCTGATCTGGATAAGGAAACGGTTGATTATGTGCCCAACTATGACGGTACGGAACAGATTCCTGCCGTTATGCCTACCCGTATCCCCAACCTGCTGGTTAACGGTGCAGCAGGTATTGCTGTGGGTATGGCTACCAATATTCCGCCCCATAACCTCACTGAAGTTGTAAAAGGTTGTCTGGCTCTTATTGATGATGGAAGTCTTTCTATCGATGACCTGATGGAATACATACCAGGTCCAGACTTTCCTACAGCAGGCATTATTAATGGGCGTGCGGGTATTCTGCAGGCTTATCGTACAGGGCGTGGACGTATTTATATTCGTGCCCGGGCTGATATCGAACATGATGAGAAAAAGAATAAAAGCACCATCATCATTACCGAACTGCCTTACCAGCTGAACAAGGCTCGTTTGATTGAAAAGATTGCCGAGCTGGTTAAAGACAAGAAAATTGAAGGTATCACTGAGCTGCGTGACGAGTCAGACAAAGACGGTATGCGCGTAGTGATTGAATTACGTCGTGGCGAAGTGGCAGACGTAGTCCTTAATAACCTCTATTCACAGACGCAGCTTGAGTCGGTATTTGGCATCAACAATGTTGCGCTGGTCGATGGTCAGCCAAAGCTCCTGAATCTCAAGGAGATGCTGGTAGCCTTTATTCGTCACCGTCGTGAAGTGGTGACTCGCAGAACCGTCTACGAACTTCGTAAGGCTCGTGAGAGAGGCCATCTGCTGGAAGGTTTGGCAGTGGCATTGTCCAATATTGATCCGGTTATTGCTCTGATCAAGGAGTCGCCCACCCCGGCTGAGGCTAAAGAAAAGCTGATTGCTCAGGGTTGGAAGCCAGGCTATGTTACGGAAATGGCGGAGCGAGCCGGTGCTGATGCCTGTCGTCCGGATGAGCTGCCAGAGCACTATGGTTTGCGTGATGGTCAGTATTACCTTTCCCCTGCTCAGGCTCAGGCCATTTTGGAAATGCGCCTGCATCGACTGACCGGTCTTGAGCACGAGAAACTGCTGAGTGAATACCGTGAACTGATTGAAAAGATTGCAGAGCTGTTGCTGATTTTGTCCAGTTCCGAACGGTTGATGGAAGTGATTCGTGAAGAGCTTGAAAGCGTGGTGGAAGAGTATGGCGATGAACGCCGTACTGAAATCACCAGCTCGCGTCGAGATCTGACCGTAGAAGACCTGATCACTGAAGAAGACATGGTGGTCACCCTGTCTCACGGTGGATATGCCAAGACAACCACGCTGGATACTTATCAGGCGCAACGTCGTGGTGGTCGTGGTAAATCTGCTGCTTCGGTGAAAGACGAAGATTATGTTGAGCACATGCTGGTGGCGAATACGCATACCCAGATTTTGTGCTTCTCCAGTAAAGGTAAGGTCTACTGGCTGAAGGTCTACCAGATTCCACCTGCTGGTCGAACCTCTCGTGGTCGTCCGATTGTTAATATTTTGCCTCTTGAAGAAGAAGAGCGCATCACGGCCATGCTGCCTGTGGAAGAGTATACCGAAGGTCACTTTGTCTTTATGGCGACGGTTTCCGGTACGGTTAAGAAGACACCTCTTGAGCAGTTCTCTCGTCCGCGTTCCAGTGGTTTGATTGCCCTGGGTCTTGATGAAGGGGATTCTCTGGTGGGGGCTGAAATTACCACCGGCGAGAAGCAGGTAATGCTGTTGTCCAACTCTGGCAAAGCCATTCGTTTCGAAGAAACAGATGTGCGAGCCATGGGTAGAACGGCCAGAGGTGTTCGTGGAATGAAACTTCAGGATAAGCAGAGAGTCATCTCCCTGATCATTCCTGAAGAAGAGACCGAGATTCTGACAGTCAGTCAGAACGGTTTTGGTAAGCGTACTGGCGTGGATGATTTCAGGATCACTGGTCGTGGCGGGCAGGGTGTTATTTCCATGCAATGCACCGATCGAAATGGTGAGCTGATTGGTGCGATCCAGGTTCAGGATGGTGAAGAAATCATGTTGATTTCTGACCAGGGAACCCTGGTGAGGACCCGGGTCGATGAAATTTCTGTCATGAGTCGAAATACCCAGGGGGTTACCCTGATCAAGGTTCAAGAAGGCGAGAAACTGGTGGGTGTTGCCAGGGTCGAAGAGCCGGAAGAGGTTGAAGGGTTGGCTGATGATGAAGACGCGGAAGAAGCAGATGAGGCTGGGGTAGAAACGCCTAAGGCTGATCCTGATCAAGATCAGGAAAGCTGATTCTGCTTCAAATAATAAAACGCCAGCATCATGCTGGCGTTTTATTTACAGGGATGTAATGTATCCCTGAAATGCACACCGGTATGGATGCCAGGGGTGTTATCGGAGAGTCATTTCTGGAGTTTTGAAAGGACGTGTGCATCCCTGGTAAAACAGGACATAATTAATCGGAACCGGGATGCTCGAAATTCAAGCGTTGAGTTTCGAAAAGTTCATGGGGAAGGTGTATTAGCAGGTTGGTGTCAGATTCCAGTGGGCGGCGTTTAGTGGTCGTTACTGAATCGGCGAGTTTGGGAGCCTGTCGGACTTAAGATAATTTCGGCCTGAATTCCAGAAAGAGCGGCCATCTTTTCCGTTGAATTTGCTTAAATAGGTCAACTATTCGCGCAAATCCAACGAAAAAGCTGACTCGCTCTACTGAAGTTCATGCTCGAAAGCTTAAGTCCGACAGGCTCCTGGCTGCATGGGAGGGTGGTATGAATAATCTGTTGGCGGAAACACTGGCTGGCCTGGAAGGGCGAACCTATAACTTTTCGGCTGGGCCGGCGCCGTTACCTCAGTCGGTACTGGAGCGTGCTCGTGATGAGCTCCTTGACTACAACTGCGAAGGGGCTTCCATTATGGAAGTCAGTCACAGGGGGAAATCTTTTCTTCAGGTGGCAGAGCGGGCTGAGCAGGATTTAAGGGATTTGTTGAAGATCCCTGCAAATTACAAAGTTCTGTTCTTGCAAGGTGGTGCGCGTGGACAGTTTGCAGCGGTTCCCTTGAATCTTAAAGGTGAGAAAACCGGTGCTGACTATGTAAACAGTGGCCACTGGGCTCAGTCTGCCATCAAGGAAGCTCAGCGTTATCTGGATGTGAATGTGATCGCTGATGGTAAAGGGGCTTCCTTTCACACTATGCCTGAAGAGAGTGAGTGGCGCTTCAGTTCTGATGCAGCTTATGTTCACTACACCCCGAATGAGACGATTGGTGGTCTCGAATTCCCATTTATTCCTGACTCGGGTGATGTGCCGCTGGTGGCGGATATGTCGTCCAATATTCTTTCAGGTCCGGTTGATATCAGCCGGTTTGGTGTTATTTATGCCGGTGCCCAGAAAAATATTGGTCCAGCGGGACTGACCGTTGTGATTGTTCGAGACGATCTTCTGGATAGAGGGCATTCGAGCTGCCCTGCAGTGTTTGATTACCGTGTCCAGGCAGACAAGGACTCCATGTACAACACTCCGCCAACCTTTGCATGGTATCTGGCGGGTCTGGTGTTTGAATGGTTGAAAGAGCAGGGCGGTCTGGAAGCGATGAATCAGATCAATGCCCGCAAATCAGGCAGTCTCTATCAAGTGATTGATGACTCCGGATTTTACCACAATAAGGTTGATCCCCGCTGGCGCTCAAGAATGAATGTGCCGTTTACACTGACCAATCCTGAGCTGGACAAAGTCTTTCTGGCGGAGTCTGAGAAAGAGGGCTTTCTTTATCTCAAGGGGCACAAGGCAGTGGGCGGTATGAGAGCCAGTATTTATAATGCAGTACCGGAAGAGCATGTTGGCGCATTGATCGCCTTTATGCGTGAGTTTGAGAGAAAGTACGGATAAACATTCCTTGAGAAAATATCCTTGTTTATCACCTTGATAGGTGAGGCATTGACCAAGGAGTCTGACCGAGAATAGACAGGTCGGCCTAAAATCCAGAAAGAATGGCCCATTTTCCCGATAAATTTGATTGAATAGGCCCACTATTCGCACAAATTTATCGGGAAAATGGACTCGTTCTACTGCATTTTAATCTCGACCACTATTCTCGGTCAGGCTCCAAGGCAAAACATTAACGAAAAAAAATGGTCAATCCGGAGCGTTCTGAGGCTTTTCAGAGAATGCTCCGTTAAATACCTGTTTGAGTCGTTGCAATCTGAACCAGGCAGCTCAAAGGATTAGTCGCTACTGATTGCACGGCTGTAGTCAGTACAGTTAAACGCAGAGAACATTATGACAGATGACAAGTTGAAGGGGTTGCGGACAAAAATTGACAAGCTGGACCGGGATATTCTGGAGCTGATCAGCGATCGTGCACGTTGCGCTCAGGAAGTGGCCAGGGTCAAGCAGGGTGAAGACGCTGCGGCAGTTTTTTATCGTCCAGAACGTGAAGCTCAGGTCTTGCGCCGGGTAATGGATCGTAATGACGGTCCTCTGGATGATGAGGAAATGGCCCGGCTGTTTAGAGAAATCATGTCGGCCTGTCTGGCTCTTGAAGAGCCTGTTCGCGTTGCGTTTCTTGGTCCTGAGGGCACCTTTACCCAGCAGGCTGCCATGAAACACTTTGGGCACTCTGCGGTTTCTGTCCCGATGTCGGCGATTGATGAGGTGTTCAGGGAAGTGACAGCGGGTGCAGTGCGCTATGGTGTGGTTCCTGTTGAAAACTCAACGGAAGGTGTGATCAGTCATACTCTGGACAGTTTCATGGATTCTTCCCTGAAAATCTGTGGTGAAGTGGTATTGAGAATCCATCAGCATCTGCTGGTATCTGAGAACACCCGTCGTGAACATATCACCCGGATATACTCCCATGCCCAGTCTCTGGCTCAATGCCGTAAGTGGCTGGATGCCCACTGGCCAATGGCTGAGCGGGTTGCGGTCAGTTCAAACGCTGAAGCGGCAAAGCGCATCAAAGGTGAGTGGAACTCTGCGGCTATCGCAGGTGACATGGCAGCTGATATTTATGGTCTGGAAAAGATTTCTGAAAAAATTGAAGATCAGCCGGATAACTCTACCCGTTTCCTGATTATCGGGCATCAGGATGTCCCTGTCAGTGGTGGTGACAAAACCTCAATCGTGGTCAGCATGAGAAACCAGCCAGGTGCTCTGCATGCGATTCTTGAGGTGTTCCATGTCCATGATGTTGATCTGACGCGGGTGGAAACCCGACCTTCCCGTTCAGGGATCTGGAACTACGTCTTCTTCATTGATTTTGAAGGTCATAAAGACGATCCGGTTATCCAGAAAGTTCTGAAGAAGCTGGGTGATCGGGCCAATGATCTCCGAGTATTGGGCTCCTATCCCAAAGGTGTTCTTTAATCGACCGATTTTGAACCCGTATTTTTGTACAAAGGGTCGGGTTCAATCTTCAGGGAGGTGCAGTGTGGCCACCCTGTCTGGAATTCAATCTGGCATACGTACCGGGTTGAGGATTGAGTTGGCTGTCCTACAGGGCAGTTGGTTCAGCACAAAGACTAATAAAGCCAAAAGCGAAATGTCGCAGGTCCCGGGCTGCAAAAATCATGTCAGCCTCGTGGCGGCGTTTTAATGAGATAACAGGTGAAATATGGGTTGTGATTTTGTAAAGCTTGCAGTACCTGGAGTGCGTGCTCTGAATCCTTATCTTCCTGGTAAGCCCGTGGAAGAGTTAGCGCGTGAGCAGGGTCTGGATGCCAGTAGCATTGTAAAACTGGCCAGCAATGAGAATCCTCTGGGGGCGGCCCTGTCCTCCCGTGAAGCCATTACGGGTATGATGGGTGACTTGGCCCGGTATCCAGATAGCAGTCTGTATAATCTGCGTGACGCCCTGTCCAGCAAGCTGGCGGTTGAGCCTGAGCAGATTACTTTTGGCAATGGTTCCAATGATGTTCTGGTGCTTTTGGCCCAGTCCTATCTGAGGGAAGGTTGCTCGGCTGTTTTTTCCGAGTATGCCTTTGTTGTGTATCCCATTGCAGTCCAGGCTGCCGGCGCAGAAAGTATCGTAGTCCCTTCCAAAAACTGGGGGCATGATCTTGAGGCTATGGCTGAGGCTATCCGTCCAGACACTCGTTTGGTGTTTCTGGCCAACCCAAATAATCCGACTGGGACCAGCTTTTCTAAAGCAGAGCTTGACGTTTTTCTGAGTAAAGTCTCAGAGGATGTCATTGTTGTATTGGATGAAGCTTACTTTGAATATGCCGCTGACAGCGAACATCCTGATGGTATTGCGTTGCTGAATCAATACCCTAACCTTGTCGTCACCAGGACTTTTTCAAAGGCCTATGGTTTGGCAGGTGGTCGAGTGGGTTACTCTGTTTCCAGCGCTGAAATAGCCAGTGTTCTCAATCGTTTAAGACAACCATTTAATGTTAATAATCTGGTTGAAGCGGCCGCAGTGGCTGTTCTGAACGATGAGGAATATCTCAGGCGTTCCAGGCAGGTGAACCAGGACGGGATGGCTCAGATCGAAGCTGGCTTCAAGTCAATGAACATTGAGTACATACCTTCTACGGGCAATTTCATTACGTTCGATGCCGGTATGGATGGTGTGGAATGTTATCAGCGCTTGCTCAAACAGGGTGTGATTGTCAGACCGGTTGCCAATTATGGTATGCCCGGACATCTTAGGGTTTCGATAGGGCTGGAAGAAGAGAATCAACGGTTTCTCGAGGCGCTGGCCACGGTAAAAGAGTCCTGAACAGTAAAATAGCTTGAGTAGCTATGGCCATCTTTGGTTGTCAGAGGTAATTAAAGGTGGCTTTTTGGTAAAAAGGTTGAACTTGTAGTGATAGAGCAGAACAAGGCCGGTGCTCCACTGAATATTCTGGTGGTAGGGCTGGGTCTTATCGGAGGGTCATTCGCAGCCTCTCTGAGAGACTGCAGTGAAAACTTTCATCTGATGGGATTTGATCTCAGGGATGAATATATCGAAGAGGCGGTTTCTCTCGGAATTGTTTCAGAAGGCTTTAACGATTTTGAACTGGCAGTAGCCCGGGCGGATGTCATCCAGATATCCGTACCCATGCTGGCTATGCCGAAAGTGCTCGAGCAGCTTAAAGATCTGGACCTTACGGGAAAAGTCATTACGGATGTTGGCAGTTGTAAGGGCTCGTTGGTTCAGGCGGCTCAAGAGATTTTTGGCCGGGTTCCGGAAAATCTGGTGCCAGGTCATCCTATTGCGGGTTCGGAGAAAAGCGGTGTTACTGCAGCCAGGGTCGGGTTGTTCAAAAGCCATAAAGTGATTCTTACCCCTCTTGAAAATACCGATCCCGAAGCTTTGTCTCTGGTCAGATATCTCTGGCAATGCTGTGGCGCTCAAGTAAACGCCATGGATATTCGTAGACACGATGAAGTGTTGGCGATGACCAGTCATTTACCTCATCTGCTGGCATTTTCTCTGGTGGATACACTGGCTGGAAATCCTGAAAATCAGGATATATTTCGCTATGCCGCCGGTGGTTTCCGAGACTTTACCCGCATTGCCGGCAGTGATCCGGTTATGTGGCATGATATTGCTCTGGGTAATAGTGAGGCGATTCTGGCCTCGCTGGATCAGTTTTCTGAAGGTTTAACTCATCTCCGTCAGGCCATCGTTGAAAAAGACAGTAAAGGCTTGCTGGCCACTTTTGAGCGGGCACGGTCAGCTCGGCAGCACTTTAACAGTATGCTGGAAAGAAGGGCCTATATGGCGACCCTGAACGAAAATCAGGGAGACTCTGTTACTTTTATAGCCAAGCCGGGCGGTCGTCTGAAAGGCGAAATAAGAGTCCCGGGTGATAAGTCTATTTCTCATCGTTCAATCATGCTGGGAGCTTTGTCAGAAGGCGAGACCGTAATTGATGGTTTTCTTGAAGGTGAAGATGCTCTGGCGACCCTTCAGGCATTTCGGGATATGGGGGTTGCTATTGAAGGCCCTCATGATGGCCGGGTTACCATTCATGGCGTAGGTATGCATGGCCTGAAGCAGCCAGTGGGTCCACTCTATCTTGGCAACGCGGGTACGGCCATGAGACTGATGGCTGGGTTGATGTCTGCCCAGAACTTTGATGTGACTCTGGTGGGTGACAAATCGCTTTCTGCCAGGCCAATGGATCGGGTTGTTAATCCTCTGGTTGAAATGGGTGCTGAGATTGAGACAGCCAGTGGGGGGCGTCCTCCACTGAAAATCAGAGGCGGAAAAAAACTCACCGGCATCGATTATGAAATGCCCATGGCATCCGCTCAGGTACAGTCCTGTCTGTTACTCGCCGGAATGTATGCAGATGGAGAGACCTCTGCGACCGCTCCCGGCGTGGTCCGTGATCATACCAATCGTATGTTGTCAGGTTTCGGGTATCCTGTTGTTGTGGAAAATGGCAGGGTCTCTATTCAAGGTGGTGGTCAGTTACACTCTACGGCCATTGATGTACCTGGAGATATTTCATCGGCTGCCTTTTTTATGGTGGCTGCGACGATTGCCAGTCATTCAGATTTACTGCTAACCCATGTCGGTATTAATCCGACTCGAACCGGTGTGATCAAAATTCTCCAGCTTATGGGGGCAGATATTTCCCTGCAGAATCAGCGTCAAGTCGGTGGCGAGCCTGTGGCTGATATTCGCGTTCGCTCTGCCAGGCTGAAAGGGATTGATATCCCTTTAGCATTGGTGCCACTGGCTATTGATGAGTTTCCAGTGCTGTTTATTGCTGCTGCCTGCGCAGAGGGTAAAACAACTTTGCGAGGGGCGGGTGAGCTCAGGGTTAAGGAAAGTGATCGTATCCAGTCTATGGTGGACGGACTTGTAGCCTTGGGGATTGATGCCGAAGCCCTGGTTGATGGCATGGTGATTGTGGGCGGCAAGCCTTTCTGTGCAGGAACAGTAGACAGTCATGGTGATCACCGGATTGCCATGGCTTTTGTAGTGGCTTCCCTGCGCAGTCAGGGAGATATTCGTATTCTGGATTGTGCCAATGTGGCAACATCCTTTCCTAACTTTGTCAGGCTGGCTTCCAGGGCCGGTCTGGCACTCTCAACAGAAGGTATTCAAGCGTGAGAGAGACTATTATGCCAGTCGTTACCATTGATGGCCCCAGCGGTTCCGGGAAGGGAACGGTTGCGGCTCTACTGGCAAAAGAGTTTGACTGGCATCTGCTCGATAGTGGGGCTTTGTATCGCCTCACAGCACTGGCAGCCATGAATCATGGTGTGGATTTTACTGATGAAAAATCCCTTGAGGTGCTGGCGGGTCATCTGGATGTGCAATTTGAACCGGGTGATGAGGGCGAAGGTCTGAAAATCATTCTGGAGGGTGAGCGTGTTGGCGCTAATCTCAGGACTGAAGAAGTAGGAGCCAAGGCTTCTCAGGTGGCTGCATTGCCGGGTGTCAGGCAGGCACTGTTGAAGCGTCAGCAGGACTTTGCAGAAGCTCCGGGTCTGATTGCAGATGGTCGTGATATGGGAACCGTGGTTTTCCCTCATGCCATTGTTAAGGTTTACCTCACAGCCAGCGCTGAAGAACGGGCCAAGCGTCGTCAAAATCAGTTGCAACAAAAAGGGATTGATGCTAGCTTTGACCAGCTTTTAGCTGACATTATTGCCAGGGACCATCGAGATATGAATCGCGATGTGGCCCCGCTGAAACCTGCCGATGATGCTATTGTTCTGGATAGTACCAGATTGAGTATTCAGGAAGTGTTCAGTCGTGTTGTCGATGTCATGCGACAGAATGGCCTGATCTGATTAAAATTAATCATTTCGGAACATGGAGCCTGACAGGATCCTATGACAGGCTGGTGAGGGAAACTCAGCAGCCTGTTTTTATTAAGGTGGTCTGACCGAATCCTCGGGAAGACTAATGTGAATAACCGGATGGTGCAGATTGCCAGTTACAGCCACCCGGTGTTTTTTGAAAAACAACCCACACTGACTGGCGGTGTGGCCAGCATACGATCAGCGGTAACTGTTGCTGTCTTTCGAGAACAGCGTTGTGATGTCCGACACTTAACAGGGCAAAGCAAAATCGTTTTTCTCGTTATAGACGCTGTGATGGTGTTGATTGAAGTGCTGATTGATAGGAATAATCATGAGCGAAAGCTTTGCTGAACTGTTTGAAGAGAGCCTGAAAGATATCGAAATGAAGCCAGGCGCTATTGTTAGCGGCCAGGTTGTTGATATCGACAGCGATTGGGTTACTGTACACGCAGGCCTGAAGTCTGAAGGTGTTATCCCAAAAGCTCAGTTCCTGAACGAGCAGGGTGAACTGACCATCTCTGTTGGTGACGAAGTTCAGGTTGCTCTTGACGCGGTTGAAGATGGTTTCGGTGAAACCCGTCTGTCCCGTGAAAAAGCCAAGCGTATGGAAGCTTGGGGCGAACTTGAAAAAGCCTTTGAAGCTGAAGAAATCGTTAAAGGTGTTATCTCCGGTAAGGTCAAAGGTGGCTTCACTGTTGACGTTAACACCATTCGTGCCTTCCTGCCTGGCTCTCTGGTTGACGTGCGTCCAGTTCGTGACACTGCTCACCTGGAAGGCAAAGAGCTGGAATTCAAGGTCATCAAGCTGGACCAGAAGCGTAACAACGTAGTTGTTTCTCGTCGTAGCGTCCTGGAAGCTGAAAACAGTGCTGAGCGTGAACAGCTGCTGGAATCTCTGCAGGAAGGTCTGGAAGTTAAGGGTATCGTTAAGAACCTGACCGACTACGGCGCATTCGTAGATCTGGGCGGTGTTGACGGCCTGCTGCACATCACTGATATGGCCTGGAAGCGCATCAAGCATCCAAGCGAGATCGTGAACGTTGGTGACGAAATCAACGTTAAGGTTCTGAAGTTTGATCGTGAGCGTAACCGTGTATCTCTGGGTCTGAAGCAACTGGGTGAAGATCCATGGGTTGCTATCACTAACCGCTTCCCAGAAGGTACTCGTGTATCTGGTCGCGTAACCAACCTGACTGACTACGGCTGCTTCGTTGAGCTGGAAGAAGGCGTTGAAGGTCTGGTACACGTTTCCGAAATGGACTGGACCAACAAGAACATCCACCCATCCAAGGTGGTTGCTCTGGGTGACGAAGTTGAAGTTCAGGTTCTGGACATCGACGAAGAGCGTCGTCGTATCTCCCTGGGTATCAAGCAGTGCAAGCAAAACCCATGGGAAGAGTTCTCCGGTTCCTTCAACAAGGGCGACAAGCTGGCTGGTAAGATCAAGTCTATCACTGACTTTGGTATTTTCATCGGTCTGGACGGTGGCATCGACGGTCTGGTTCACCTGTCTGACATCTCCTGGAACGAAACTGGCGAAGAAGCTGTTCGCAAGTATCGTAAGGGTGATGAAGTTGAAGCTGTTATCCTGGCAATCGACGCTGAGCGTGAGCGTATCTCCCTGGGTATCAAGCAACTGTCCGAAGATCCATTCAACTCTTTCGCTGGCCTGAATGAAAAAGGTACCATCGTTAAGGGTGTGATCAAGGAAGTCACTGCTAAAGCTGCTACTGTAGAGCTGGCTGAAGACGTTCTGGCTACTCTGAAAGCTTCTGAAATCAGTGTTGATCGCGTTGAAGACGCTACCAACGTTCTGAAAGAAGGCGAAGAAGTAGAAGCTCGCATCATCAGTATCGATCGTAAGAACCGCAATATCTCCCTGTCCATCAAGCAGAAGGATCAGGCTGAAGAAAAAGTGGCTATGAAAGAACTGCGTGCCAAGCAGGAAGACGAAGCCTCCGGTCCTACCACTATCGGTGACCTGATCAAGGCTCAGATGGAAAACAAGTAATAGCCATGAATGATGCAGTCTTTTGTCATCCTGATGGCGAAAGACTGTTCATGGTGAAGATTGCTTGTTGAGGAAAGGGGCTTAGCATTCTTTCCTTAACCGTCTAAAAAAACCGCAGCCCAGGCTGCGGTTTTTTTTATGGTTATCAATAGGTTGCTTGATTTATTGAATCGGGTTGGCTAGGGTAGGAACTGTCTGTAATCCCTATCAGGCTGGGATTGCCTGAATTATTAGGCATTCCGGGTTATGAGATGCATAGTCGTTATCGACTATGACTGTTTACCTTCTTACATGTCACCTGATCTGGGTACGGCGTTCGTATTGATGCTGAGACTTCAGTGTCGCCCAAGGGTACAGGGAAAGGAAGAACGACAATGACCCGATCAGAATTGATAGAACGACTGACCGATCAGCAAGATCAGTTGTCGGTTAAGGACGTAGAGTTGGCCATAAAATCTATTCTTGAGCAAATGTCTCAATCCCTTTCCGGCGGAATGCGGGTAGAAATAAGGGGTTTTGGCAGCTTTTCTCTGCATTACAGAGCGCCCAGAGTAGGTCGGAATCCTAAAACAGGTGAATCTGTTGTTCTGAATGGAAAATACGTTCCTCATTTCAAGCCTGGTAAAGATATGCGAGACCGCGTGAATAGCAGTCTCCAGGACCAGTAGAATAAATGTTTGCCAGGAATGTTGGTTTTCCAATTCAGCATTCAGTGAAAATCGGGTGTAGGACATTCTATAAAGCCATGAGTATTGACTAAGCCTGGCTTTGAATGAGGCACCTGAGGCAAGATAATATGAGTGTCAGTCCCAATATGAAAAATAACCTGGTCAATGTTTTTTCAGGGCAAAGAAGGCTTTGGTCATTTTCATGAATGGCTTAGAATCTCATCGTAAATAAGTGATCACTGGAGTTTGATCGGATATGGTCTCTCTTTTGGGTATCTGGCTGAAGCGGCTAGTTATACTGCTGGGCAGTCTGATCCTGCTTGTTATTCTCGTCAATTTTATTGTGGCTAACCCTCAACTGATACGATTTGATCTGGCCGGTTTGTCATTGCCGGAAGTCAAAGCCTCTTCTGTCGTCGTTATCTCCTTTATTATGGGCGGTCTGTTCGGGTTGATGGTCTCACTGGTAGCTATTACGAGACTGAGGCTGGTTAATGCCAGTTTCAAGCGTAAGCTGGATCGCAGAGATGCAGAAATACAAAAACTCAGAGCGAATGCGTTGAAAGGATTAACCTGATGCCTGACATTGCGCTGCTGGCACTGATCATGGTGGCGATGCTGGCAGGATATTTGCTGGGGCGTGCTGAGAAAAAGAAGAAAAAGGAACACTTCCCTGAGCAACCGCTCTCCAAAGAATACTTTGTAGGGCTAAATTATCTGTTAAATGAGCAGACTGATGAGGCTATTGAAACCTTCATCAAAGCGCTGGATCTCAATAATGATACTGTTGATACCTATCTTGCTCTAGGCAGTCTGTTCTGCCGTAAGGGTGAGGTTGAGAAATCCATTCGAGTGCACCAGGATCTTCTGGCAAGACCCAGTCTGACACCGTTGCAGTCGATCCGTGTGCAGCTGGAACTGGCCAAGGATTACATGACTGCAGGTCTGTTTGACCGGGCAGAAGCCATGCTAGTGGACCTTTCCAGGCAAAACCATGAGTACCGGGTGCCAGCCCTTCAGCAGCTCTTAAAAATTTATGAGAGAGAGAAGGAGTGGCAGCAGGCGGTTGAGATTACAGAGTCTCTCCGTAAGCTGTGTGGGGAGCACTATGCATCAAGACTGGCTCATTTGTACTGCGAAATTGCTGAAGAAAAGCTGCGTTTGAATGATCGTTCAGGTGCCAGAAAGTATATCCGTACCGCCTACTCCAGAGACAAAAACTGTGTCCGGGCCAGTTTGATTCTGGGGCGAATGGAGATGGAAGAAGGGCGTGACAGGGATGCCATTAAGGTCCTCCAGAAAGTCTCCTACCAGGATAATCGCTATGTGCCTTTGACCCTGGAAATGTTGGAAACCGTTTGCCATCGAAGTAATCAACAGCGTGCACTGGGGAGTTATCTGGCCCGTTGTCTCAATGAAAAGCCCGGAACGGCGATTATTCTCGCCATGACCGCTCAGCTAATGAACAGTCGTGGAGAAGTGTCTGCGATGGACTTTCTGACGGGTCAGCTGCGCCGCCAGCCTTCTCTGAGAGGACTTAATGCCTTAATGAATATCCAGTTGAATTATCCCTCAGAACCTTCTCTGACCAGTATCAATCTCCTGAAAGAAGTAACGGACCAGATGCTGGTCTCCAAGCCGGTATACCAGTGTTTCAGTTGTGGTTTTTCCGGTAAGGAAATGCATTGGCATTGTCCTGGTTGCCATGAGTGGGGAACCCTTGCGCCCGTTCAGGGAGTAGAAGGGGAGTAATATCTCCCTTTCATTGTCTTACAAGATATTCTTGTCTAATCCTGAATACAGAGTCTTTCAAATAATTGAAGTTGAATGAAAGGCTGACAGGAAGAGAAGGATGTCTCCTATGAGAAAAAGAATAATCAGTTTGACTGCAGTGACCCTGCTTGCCCTTTCTACCCCAGTTTTCTCCGATAAAGCCCCCTCCCGAATGAAAGTTAAAATCAACATTGCAACGGTTCAGGAATTGGATGAAGTTTTAATTGGAGTGCCCCGTACACTGGCTGAGAAAATCATCATGGGTCGGGAAAAATAATGGCCCTTATCAATACATGGAGGATCTCACTCGCATCCTGCAGATGGATGAACAGATTCTGGATAAAAACCGGGAAAGAAATGTCTTTGATTAAAAGTGTTATCTGATTTGCGCCTTGGTACTTTCAGTTTCCTGTTCTGTTTCAATGCATTTAGCGCCTTTCTTCGTTGTCTGAATACTACTATTCGTTATTTAAAACATGATTTATATGAACGAAACATGGATACTTCGGTAATTACGATATTAATTAGTTGAATTGTGAATTGAAACTATTCTCATTTACGCCTAATCTTTGCGTATTTATCAATCTGTTGTTGTCTATTCAGAAACTGCCTCAGGTTGCTCTTTCCACCACATCACCAGATGTATCAGGAAGTACTCTTTGTCGGCCTGCGATCAGTCCGTAGCAAGAGTCGGGAGATTGGGATGACGGTCACTTTGGGGGATCTCCAGACAGGAGAGAAGGCTCAGGTTTCTGCTTTCAGAGAAGCAGGTTCAGCTTATCGCCGTAAGCTGCTGGCCATGGGCCTCACGCCCGGAACCTGCTTTACCGTATGCAGGGTAGCTCCTCTGGGTGATCCCATCCAGCTTCAGGTTCGTGGCTTTCAGCTCAGTCTGCGCCGCCATGAAGCCGCTGCGGTTGAGGTGACCCGTCTATGAAGGATAAAGTCTTTGCCATCGTAGGTAACCCTAATTGCGGTAAAACAACAGTATTCAACAGCCTGACCGGTGCCAGGCAGCATGTAGGCAACTGGCCGGGTGTAACCGTTGAAAAGCGCAGTGGCCGTTACCAACATAAAAGCCAGTCGATAGAAGTCGTTGATCTGCCAGGTACTTATTGCCTGGATGTAGTCGATGATCAGGTTTCGATGGATGAACGCATCGCCAGAGATTTTATCCTCGCCCGGGAAGCCCAGCTGGTCGTTAATGTTATCGATGCTTCAAATATTGAGCGTAACCTCTATCTGACAACTCAGTTACTGGATATGGGGCTGCCGGTCATTGTTGTCCTTAACATGATGGATGTAGCCAAAGACAAAGGCCTCAAGATCCACGCTGAAAAGCTATCGGAACAGCTTGGTTGTCCGGTGCACGCCATGGTGGCATCCCGGGATAAAGGGACCGTAGAATTAAAAGATCTTATTAACCACTGCTTTATCCAGGGTATTGCCCCCGCCGACTCACAGTCACTGGGCATGCCACTGGAAGAATCTGTCGTTTCACTGCAAGAGCGAGTTTCTGGTGAGATCGATGATCCCTCAACCGCTCGATGGGTGGCCCTTAAATTGCTTGAGGGTGAGGCAGATTTCTTAAATCAGGTTTCACTGGAGCTCATTGACAGGGCTGCGGTTGAGCGGTCCCAGATTGAAGTCGCTTATGATGCCGATATGGACATCATCGTGGCAAACGGTCGCTATGAAGCCATTAGTCTCCTCATGCAGGATGCCGTCAAAACAGCAGGTGCTGTCAGTCATGGTTTGACTGAGCGCATTGATAACATTGTTTTGAATCGAATGATTGGCCTGCCTATTTTCTTCGGGGTTATGTACCTGATGTTCATGTTCTCAGTGAACATTGGCAGCGCCTTTATAGATTTTTTCGACATCCTTTCCGGCACTATTTTTGTGGACGGTGTCAGTCACCTGCTGGAAAACATCGGTGCCCCTGGCTGGTTGATCGCACTGCTGGCTAACGGTGTTGGTGGGGGTATACAGACGGTCTCTACTTTTATTCCGGTCATAGCTTTCCTGTTCCTGTTCCTCTCTGTACTGGAAGATTCTGGCTATATGGCCAGGGCGGCCTTTGTTATGGACAGGGCCATGCGTTTTCTGGGCCTTCCTGGCAAAGCTTTTGTGCCGATGCTGGTTGGTTTTGGTTGTAATGTACCCGCCATCATGGCTACTCGTACGCTTGAGAATCAGCAAGACCGCATGCTGACCATTGCTATGGCTCCGTTTATGTCCTGTGGTGCGCGTTTGCCGGTTTATGCCTTGTTCGCTGCCGCCTTCTTCCCGGGCTCAGGTCAGAATGTGGTCTTTACCCTTTACCTCACCGGTATACTGGCTGCGGTTATGACCGGCTTGATGCTGAAAAAATGTCTGTTCAGTGGCGAAGTGACCCCTTTTGTGATGGAGCTTCCCAACTACCATATGCCTTCTGTTAAGCATGTGTTGCTCAGAACCTGGGATCGACTGAAAGCATTCCTGTTCCGGGCAGGTAAGGCCATTGTCGTGGTAGTGGTCATTCTGAATACTTTGAATTCCCTGGGAACGGATGGCAGTATCGGTCATGAAGATACTCAGTCATCGGTGCTCAGTAAAATCGGTCAGACCATCACTCCAGCGTTTGCTCCCATGGGTATGACTGAAGATAACTGGCCTGCTGCTGTGGGTTTGTTCACTGGCATTCTGGCCAAAGAAGCGGTGGTGGGTACACTGAACTCCATGTATACCTCGATTGCCGAACAGGAGAACGGTGCGCTCACCGAGGCCCATGATTTTGATTTCATGGCCGGTTTGAATGAAGCGCTGGCCACGGTTCCGGTCAATTTAGCGGCCATAGCATCTTCACTGACTGACCCACTGGGCTTGAATGTGGGTGATCTGAGTAATCTTGAAGAGGTCGCTCAGGATCAGGAAGTGGAAATGACCACCTTTGGCGTTATGCAGAGGTTGTTCACCAGTGATGCCGCTGTAGTGGCCTATCTGTTAATGATCTTGCTCTATACACCTTGTGTAGCCGCTCTGGGTGCGATCTACAGAGAGTCAGGTCTACGCTGGACATTCTTTGTTGCTGGCTGGACTTTCTTCCTGGGTTATTCTGTTGCCACCATTTATTACCAGTTGTCTCAGATCAGTATCCAGCCTGTCACTGCCATCAGCTGGCTTTCGACCATTCTGGCAGCCATGATACTGATGATGATATTCCTCAGGCGGGCAGGGCAGAGAATGGTGCTCTCTCCTGTTAAGGTGCCAGCTCAAGCACCTCGACGATCCACGGGGTGTCACTGATGCTTTTACCGATCAGGGATTTCCTGTCAGAAAAGGGTGTCTGTACTCTGGCTGAGCTCAGTCAGCATTTTGAAGTTGATCCGGAAGCCATGAAGGGCATGTTGGGGCACTGGGTCAGAAAAGGAAAACTGATAGAAGAGCAGTCCGGCTGCAAGCAGGGTTGTGTCAGTTGTGCGCCTGAGCAGTTGATTGTTTACCGCTGGCAGCATTCCAGTCAGTATGATTTGATTCCTGTCTGCATTCAGCGTGATTAGCCTTACCTGACCAGTTACTTATGGTCGTCTGTATCGATAAACAGGGCTGCGGTATAAATCGTTAGCCTTGTTCTCTCTTTCAGGCTCCCATCCGGGAAGCCTGAAGGTATGGCTGATGATATAGCAGCCTTCTCCCACCTTTGTGTGAAACGCTCCGGCTAATTTTTCCATAGCACCCGGGTAGAGATAACAGATGATCAGCCGTGCATCTTGCCATTCAGTATTGAAAAAATCTTTTTGAATAATCATTACATTTTTCAAGTGCCAGCACCGTATTCTGGCGATCCAGAAAGGAATAGGAGAGCGTTCAATTCCGTAGATGATTCGATCGGGATACTGTTTGGCAAGCATCGGTATCAGAGATCCGAAACCACAGCCCAGTTCATAGATATTGCCTTCAACGTCGGCAGGCAGGCTCTCCCGTAATTTTGATCTTACTTTTCCTGAAGTAACGGTGGGCGTAATGCCTAGACGCAGACTCCAATAGACAATTGAAGCGGTTATGAGGGTGCCTGCCAAAAAGATCAGAGTCAGGATTGCCTGTTCCAAATTAGTCATTCCGCTGAAGGGCTCTTATTCCGCTGAAGGCTCTCATTCCGCTGAAGGCTCTCATTCCGCTGAAGGCTCTGTTGCCAACACTCTTTAATAGTGCTCTGTATTCAATGCTTTGTTCAAGTTCAGACTGGACAGTTTTGTTTAATGAACTAGTTTACAGCTGATTAGGTATTGAAAGTATGACTGGGTATCTCTTCAGAAGCCTGACCGTAGCTCCTGATAAATCTTCTCTCCTGATGAACCTGAAATAATCGCAGGTTGTGATGACAATTAATAAGGCAAGAATTGCGATGAAAAAGCTGGCGATGACTGTCGCTTCTGCTGCAGTCTCAATCACCCTATGGCCTCTATATGCTGAAGAATCGATTCCTTCGCCCAATAACCTTGATGAAGGTTTTCAACACCTGCAATCGGTACTTGGGCGATATGAGCCCATGCAGGCCAGGCAGTTTCGCATCGTGATTGACAAGGAATTCAAAAACAAGCCTATTGAAAATGAGCCGGAAACTTTGACGGTGTCAAAAGGAGAGGTACTCATTGGTAACCCCTATCGAATGGGTGATGCCATTGCCTTTGATATGATTGAAGCCATAAGACAGAAGGTCTACAAAGTCATAAAGAATGATCAGCGAAAGAAGAAATTCCGTGGCCACCGTTATCTGGCCATTCGTAATGTCCTAAGAATGGATGACAGTCATCAATGGCATTTTGAAAGCAGTGTGTTGTCCAACAGTGATCCCCGGGGCGTTGAATCCCATGGACTTAAAGGCAGTATCGACTGGCTGAAGAATGGCTTTGAGATGACAGGCATTACCACAGGAGCCACCAGTACGGCAGAGGGTAAATTCATCTCCGTTGCGGTGTATGCCCAATTGAAATTCTCTCGTGCCGGAAATGAATTGTACATTGAAGATCGCTGGCAGGATTACAAAATGGCCAAAGGGCCCAATGGCCGGTTGCTGCCATTTCCTGATTTTAACCAGCCCGTTGGCCGTTCTGAATCCTGGTACAGCCGGGAAGCATCCTTTCATGAATAGACGAAGATTGTCGTTCAGGAGTCGTCAAACTTACAGGAGTCGTCAAACTTACAGGAGTCGTCAAACTTAAGGTGATTTCGGCCAGCTCTACTGGTATTTTTGCTCGAAATCATAAGTCAGACAGGCACCTGGTGCGATACACTGTGCTTTCAAAAAGGCTTTGAAACACAGGTAGTGTCTTATGAATTCAGAAGTCATTGCGCAGTTGATAGAAGTGGCTCGCACTAAAAACCAATACGACGAGAGTAACAGTTGGTTTCAGGACAGTCAGACCTGTTTCAAAGAGATACACCTGGAACTTAAAGAAGTTTCTGAAGAGCTAGCCTCTGGCAGAACCTGCCATTTGGAAGATGAGTTGGGCGATGTGCTGTGGGACTATCTTAATTTTCTTTTGAGTCTTGATGTATAGGAATTTCAAAGCACAGGTAGAACACCTTTCGTCGTATAGTTTTGCCGGATTTTCCTGAGAAGCAGTCAGGCTGTTTTCCCTGATTCTAAAAAACATCAGTTTTACAGGTAATGC
>NZ_JBPCXO010000303.1:0-6825 GCF_051008435.1 Endozoicomonas sp.
ACGACGCGGGTCTGTATATCGGGTGCAATATGAGTCATGACTGAGAGTAAAGAGAAAGGTTTAGTAGAAAATGGCACAAAACTCTGAAAAATCCAGCCTATTTTGAGGGGGCTGAATAGTTACGAACCATAAGTACTTCCGATAGGTGCTGTGAAAGAAAAACGGTAATCTCCCTTCTCTGTCCATCATTTAATACCCTGCCTAAAAGAGACCTTTGTGCTTGTTTTTAAGTGTGCTAGTTGTAAAAAGAAACTCTGGAAATACCTGAAAATAGGTAAAGGTAATGTGATACGGATTCATAAAAGTCGCATTTCCAAACACTATACTGACCTGGATCTTGAAGGTCTGAAAATGGATGAAAAACTGTTTTGTTCCTGCGGTCAGCCTCTCGGTAATAACAAAGGCAGTTTTATCAGTGTGGCCAAAAATAGTCTGGTCAGTTCCGGAAGCAAGGAACACAAACGCTGAGTCAACAATGTGTCCTGCCTGAAACTTAGCATGAACTATAATTCACACCCCTTTTTAACGGGATGTGAAAAATGAAGTACTTTTTGCAGCCTACTCTTCTTTCTTTTTTTCTACTCAACTTTCTGTTGGTTGTCAACTTTCTGCTGGTTGTCGGCGTCCATGGGGATGGTGATGGCGTCCTGGTTGTTAATACTTCCGTTCCCTTGATACCTGAAAAAGCCGATCGATTTGCTATGCCACAAGAAATCAGCCTCGGTGGTGGAGGCTTTGATCAATACCCGGGAGATGGCTTTGGTCGAGGCTTGGGTAGCAGTCCATTGCCGGTTATTACGCTGATGTTAAGAAGCACTTCCGGAAAGCTGAATCTGAAGAGGAACGATGCTGATCCTTCAACTGGGCAGCAGGGCTTTGGGCAAAGACGTCAGTCAGATGGAGGTGCGATTGGACAGGGTCGTTCAGGAGGGGAATTGCCACCGGATGATGACTGGAATTTAGAAAAACAGTTGCAGGAATTTGAAAGCTTATTGGCTCAGCTTGATAAAGAAATGACCAGTTTGCTCGGAGAAGTGGTTTTACTCTCAGATCTTGATGACACTTTATTGCCAGCCAATCGAGGAAAAAGAGAACTGACGAAGCGATTAAGGGAGTTGTTTGCAGCCTTTGTCAATAAATGGCGTGATCGGGGAAAGCTAAGGTTGGTTGTCGTAACCGGTGCCATTATTGGTCACGGCGAATGGCAGTATTTTGCTGATCACCAACTGCCAGAGCCTGATTTTTTGGTGTCGCTCGGAAGTGGTGTCAGAGCCTGGAATGCAGCCGTTAATGTGATGGCTCGTCCAGAAACTGGTTTTTATAATGACTTTATGCCTGCAGTCAGTCAGCTACCGGGAAACTTGCATATCCGGGCAGACGGTTTTCATTTTGACCGATATATAAGTTTTACTGCCGACCTGACTCAACAACTGGCGCAACTCTTCGCCGCACAGGGTATCTCTATTACCGATGCCCAAAATAACGAGCTCGGTCCCATCTTTGCTCTCACTGTTGGCCCTCAGCTGAATCTTAATAATAAAGAAGCAAGAGATCTGTTGAGGCGGGCGGCCTTTAATCTTTTTGGCGCTATTGCCAAGCTCAGATTTAATCCTGATAAGCATGAAGTGACGCTTTCATTACCTGTAACCAAAGGAGAATGGATGAGCAGGCTGGCGAAAGCGATGGGGTTGAATGGCTCCACCATCATTGCAGCGGGTGACAGTGAAATAGATGAGGACATGCTGGTACCCAAGCAAGGCAGTCATTTTTCGGTTCATACCGCTATTGTTGTGGGCAATGCTGGTCGTGGTTTTAAGGCTCAAATGATGAGGAGCCCTGGGGTTCTGATGAGTACCTTCAGTTGTATTCTCGGGGTAGCTCAGGGCTTTCTGAAAGGGTTGAAGCAGATTGTTCTGGAACAGGCTATGAGGGCTATTCAAGTGTAAAGTGTGCTGGTCATGATTTCTTGGATCTACTTGTCATAAGAGTAACGAATTTGACCACTGATCCTTTGCATTTTACTTGAACTCTACTATTTCGGATTGAGTGTCTAATCTCTGATACAGGCCAATCTCAGGGAAGAGTGTTATGCCAAGGCTTCCAAGTAGCGGAGGTGCGGGGGGCGTCAGACCTAACTCGTCCAGCTCATCAGACAAGAAATTGACGCTTCAGAACAATCCGGGAAAATATAAGCAGAAGAAGGTCGAGGAATCCGACTTTAAAGATGTTTATATGAATCCAAGCTTTGACAGTGATGATTCCGGTGATGAAACTCCAGATACTCAAGCTGCTGAAAGAAAGGTCAGTAAGTCCAAAACAAGTAAGCACTCTTTAGGCCATGCCCTCTCGATGATGCACAAAAGTATGGATGACACTCTGCCTGCCCCTACAGTAGAGATAGAGCTTGAAGACGATGTGTTCATGCCTGAGCAGGTGGTCATGTCAAAAAGTGACATTGGCTTTGTCGATGGAGAAAAGAAAGCTCCCAAACCGGATCTTTCCGAAGACTTCAAAGCCAATATGACCACAGGCACCTTCAACCGCTTTAACAAGGCTATGTACTACAAGGGACCGGTTCGCTTTCTGGAATCAAAGCGACACGACAGTGCGCCTGTTGAAACCATTCTGATCCATGGAACGTTTAACCCTGATGCCCCTGAAAGAGGGTGGACCCGCCCGGATATTAAAGCCAATGAAGAGCTCCGTGAGCGATACGGCGGCAAGTTAAGTTCCATTCAGTGGAGTGGTAAGAACCACCGTGAGGCGAGAGTTGAGGCAGGTAAAGCCCTGGCCGAAAGAATTGAGCGTAATTATGAGAAGGGTATTGAAACTAATATCATTGCCCACAGTCATGGTGGCAATGTTGCTTTTGAAGCCTTGAAGCTTTTGGAATCAGCAGAGGTTAAGCAGCTGATTACCCTCGGAACCCCGATTCGAGACGACCATATACCTTCCCGGGAATTTATAGCCTCAAAAGTAAACACTTACATTCATGTCTCCGGTGGCAAGGATAGCGTTGCCGGCAAAGGTGGAGTGGATTGGGTTAAACCCGGTCGAGGAACGTTGAAGATTGAGAAAAGACGAAGGGGGTTCAGGGCGAAAAAGGATACTTCTCGCGCTAACCTTCATCTCCATATCTCCGATGCGACCCACAGTGAGTTGCACCGGCCACAGGTTTTAGGCCAGTTCGGACCAAAGGGTTTCTCAAGTAGTATTTCTGAGGATGATGAAGAATAAAGCGGCGGCCAATTGGCCGCCATTTTTCATACTGTAAAAAGCTTTGACTCTATTACTGATGTCTTATTAGATCGCTTCTGTGGTTTTGATCAGCCACTCCAGATCTTCTCCTTCAAGCAGAGGTGACAATTCACTTCTCACCTTCGAGTGGTAATTATTCAGCCACTCAATCTCTTCACCATTCAGCCTATCGAGCAACAGTGGTCGGGTATCAATAGGCGCCAGAGTCAGGTCTTTCAGCTTGTAGAATTCACCAAACACAGTCTTGATATCTTCTTCAACCAGCATGATATTTTCGATTCGGATACCGTGTTTGCCATTACGATACATACCGGGTTCGTTGGTAATCAGCATACCGGGCTTCAGTGGCACATCCAGAAAACCCTGACTGACACTGTGTGGGCCTTCATGCACATTCAGGAAATAGCCAACACCATGGCCGGTACCATGATTGTAATTCTGACCTTCAGCCCATGCGGGTTGTCTTGCCAGCATGTCCAGTTGGATGCCACGGGTACCACGAAGGAAGCGGGCTCGTGCCAGGTTGATATGACATTTGAGCACCAGGGTGTAATCTTTCCTTTCTTCTTCGGTCATTTCGCCGCAGGCAAAAGTACGGGTAATGTCTGTGGTGCCGTCAGGGTACTGGCCACCTGAATCAACCAGCAGAAGGCCTTTGGGCTGCACTGTCAGGCAAGTTTCTTCCTCGGCACGATAGTGGATAACCGCACCATTAGGCGCATAGCCGGCGATAGTTGGAAAACTTGGGCCTTTGAATTCAGGCGCTTGCGCGCGAAATGCCTGAAGGTTTTCGTCCAGAGTGACTTCGGTCAGGTTTCCTGTGGGGATTTGACCTTCGAGCCAGCGCATAAAGCGCACAATAGCCACACCATCACGACGATGGCAGTCACCCATGCGGTTAATTTCAACCGGGTTTTTAATCGCTTTGAGATTTCTGGCTGGGCTGGTGGCCTCAACAACATCGACGCTGTCTGGAATAGCATCGTACAGCCACTGGCAGGTAGTTGCCGGATCAATCAATAGTGCTGCGTTATTCAATGATGACAGGCTATCTGCAATGGCTGAGTAGGCGCTCAGCTCTACCGAAGAGGCTTTCAAGGCTTCCAGAGCTTCTTTTTCTATACGACTGTCGTCAACAAAAAGCTGTGCTGAGTCGTTAGTAATATGAGCATAAGCAAGAAAAACCGGATTACACTCAACGTCAGAGCCACGCAGGTTGAACAGCCAGGCAATATCGTCCAGTGCTGTTACCAGTACATGCTCTGCCCCGGCGGCTGTCATTTCTGCACGTACTTCAGTCAGTTTTTCTTCTCGTGTTTTTCCCGCCATCGCATCGTTGTGGAGAAAGACTGGCTCAGTAGGCAGGGCTGGACGGTCTTTCCAAACGTCATTCAGCAGATCAAGATCGGTTTTCAGAGACAAATTTTTGCTATCAAACGATTGCTTGAGATTTCTGACGAACTTCAGGCTCATAACCTTGCCGTCAAAGCCAACGATCTGGCCTTCATCCAGGTTATCGGTCACCCATTTGTTGATGGGGGGCACATCGGGTTGCCCTTGCTTCATCAGTTCAATACCAGTGCCTGCCAGTTGTTCTTCACCCTGAAGAAAATAGCGGCCATCGGTCCATAAGGCGGCCTGATCCTGAAGGACAACTACGGTTCCTGCAGATCCATCAAACCCGGAAAGCCAGGCGCGGCCATTCCAGTGATCAGCTGCGTATTCACTTTCATGTGGGTCGGAACTCGGAATAATCCAGGCGTGAATGTTCTGGCTTTTCATTGCTGACTGTAATGCTGCCAGCTTCTCTGTAGTGGTTATCATAAGTTCTGTTCTGAAATGCCTGTGGCGAAGTAACAATGTCAGGTGATGGCGTTACTATAACTGCCTTTAAGGGAAATCCGAAAGGGGAGAAAAGCCGTTTGCATTTCAGGCTTTGTTACAATGCTACGGAAATATTCTGATATTCTCTCTTCTCTGCTCAATCCTCATGAGATTCTCTTACGTGAATCGAACCTTGCTAGCCATTCTGTTTTTTATCCTGCCTGCGTTCAGCTTTGCCAATGAAGTTGAAGTGTTGCACTGGTGGACGTCTCCCGGTGAAAAGGCAGCAGTGAGTGTTCTGGAACGCCAATTAAACGACAAAGGAATTAAGTGGGAAGACTTTGGTGTAGAAGGAGGAGGTGGTAGCAAGGCTATGACCGTGCTGAAATCCAGGGTGATTTCCGGAAACCCTCCAACCGCAGCACAAATCAGGGGCAAAGGTATTCAGGAGTGGGCCAGCCTCGGCTTGCTGACTGAAATTGATGATGTCGCCCGGAAAGAACGATGGGACGAAAAGTTACCTCCTATGGTCAGTGAGACCCTGAAGTTCCAGGGGCATTACGTGGCAGCCCCCGTCAATATTCACCGAAACAACTGGCTTTGGGTTAATCCGCAAGCGTTCAGAAAAACCGGGCTCGAATTGCCGGAAACCTGGGAGGATATGTTTCGGATTGCGCCACAGCTGCAAAAGGCCGGATACATTCCTCTGGCCTACGGCAGGGAGCCTTGGCAAGCCTCCGCTATTTTTGAATCCGTGTTGTTGGCTACCGGAGGTGCGGATTTTTATCGTGCAGCTATGGTAGAAAATGATCCCGAAGCACTCACCAGTAAAACCATGATGAAAACCTTTGAAACTATGGCTCGAATTCGTGGTCTTTTTGACCAGGGCAGTAGTAGGAGGAGCTGGGATCAGGCCACACAACTGGTGATTGATGGCAAGGCTGCCATGCAGTTAATGGGGGACTGGGTCAGGGGGGAATTTCTGCTCCAGGATAAGCAACCCGGTAAAGACTTTTTGTGCATTCCGGCTCCCGGTACGAAAGATGCATTCGTGTATAACATCGATAGTTTTGTCATGTTCAATATGCCAGATGAGCAACAGAAAAAAGCCCAGCAATCGCTTGCCAGCCTGTTAATGAATCCTGATTTCCAGATTGCATTTAATCTCAAGAAAGGTGGCATACCGGCACTGGATTTTATTGATGATCAGGACATGGATATTTGTGCCCGAAAAAGCCGAAGGGATTTTAACCGTAGCATGGCGCGTGGCACACTGGTGCCCAGCACCACCCATGGCATGGCTGCTGGAGAGCGTGTTCAGAATGTTGTCAGTGAAGTCGTCAGTCGGTTCATTAATGATCCAAATGCCGATCCTGCTAAGGCAGTTAAACAGCTATCGTTGGCAATCAAGGCTTTAAAATAGTTCTGTTTTGAATGCGCTCTGGTCCTTCTCAGTGATTAGGGCAACGTTATCTTGTCTGAAGCGTACTGAGTCGTTTGGATCTATAGGCTTCAGATCACAGAGTCAGTGATTTATCGATTTTTATATTGGGACTGTTCGTTGTTGCACGGAACACACTATGGTGAGAGATCAATTTAAAGTCAGGGGCTACGTTGAAGGGTTTGAAACAGTATTGAGTAATCTATGATTATCTATCATAATCTCACACTATGGATAAGAGATTAGTCAAGATTGGTGAAGCAGCTCGCTTGCTGGGTACTGACCACTCAACATTGAGGAAG
>NZ_JBPCXO010000304.1:0-16676 GCF_051008435.1 Endozoicomonas sp.
GTAGTGAGGGTGTTGCACACATGTCTGATCCTTCAGAAATTTTGATCCTTATAAATCAATCGTCTCCTGAAGGCTATTTCTGTTGCAACCCCTCACTTTTCATCAGCCAACCTGTAAAAGCCCCCTATTCTCTTTCTCTGTCCAGCAGTTTTTTAGGAATTACCTGTCATCCGATTGAATTTTTATTATTTGGATCAACAGGGTTAGTGGGCGCAGTTTCTGCATTGCAAACCTTCTTTTTGTATTGCCTATGGCAACTGTGTCTGTGCCCCCTGTTTTGCAGGAGGCTTTATGCCAGCACAAAAACATTTATCACCTATTCTCCAGGTGGATCATTTAACCTTTCAGTTTGATAATGGCGAAACTCTATTCAAGGATATTGCCCTTTCACTGACGGCCCGGCTGACCGGGCTGGTGGGCCGCAACGGAGCAGGAAAGTCGGTATTAGCTTCAGTACTAGCCGGAACAAGAAAAGCAACCCGAGGAGGCGTCCGGCTGAATGGTCAGTGTGAGTTCTTGTCTCAGCTACCTTCTGAATTGACTCAGTCCAGACAGAGCATTGCTCGGTTTCTGGAGATTGAAGAGCAGCTGTTGGCTCTGAAAAAAGTAGAGCAGGGCAGTAGCGATCCCCAATGGTTTGAAGTCATTGGGGATCAGTGGCAGCTGGAACAGGAAGTGAGTCACTTGCTCACAGATTTGGGGTTGCCCGTAAATACATCATTACCTTGTCATACGTTGAGTGGTGGACAGCTATCACGATTGAGGCTGTGGAAGCTTTTCCATTCCAGAGCCGATTTGCTGATATTGGATGAACCGTCCAACCATCTGGACCAGGAAGGTCGTCAATGGTTGTTGGAGCAGATGCTAAAGTTCAAAGGCTTTATTCTATTGATCAGCCATGATCGTATGTTACTGCGAAATATGGAGCAGATACTGGAGCTTAATTCGAAGGGGCTAACGGTATTTGGTGGTCATTATGATTTTTACGAAGAGCAGAAAGCTTTGAAAGTTGCCGCTTTTGAAAGGCAGTTGGAAAACGCGCAGAAGGAGCGGAAGCAACTGAAGAGAAGAGCTCAAAGTAATCAAGAGAAGGCGGACCAGAGAGCCGCTATTGGCAAAAGACTCAGAAAGAGTGGCGGTTTGCCAAAGATCGTACTCGATGGAATGAAAGGCAGTGCTGAGAAGAGTGCTTCCAAAAGGCTCAATGCAGAACGAACCAGAGAAGAGCAGTCCAGGAAAAAACTGGAAAATCTGAAACAGCAGCAAGAGCAACTCAAAATCCAGAAGTTGTCATTGAAGTCATCAGACAGTCGGTCTGAAAGAAAAGTGTTCATTCAGGATCTGGTATTGCCTTATGGTTCAGACAAGCCTTTAAATCTGGTGCTGGATAAACGGAGCCGCTTGCATCTATCTGGCGCCAATGGCTGTGGTAAATCGACCTTGATGAAGGTTCTGCTAGGAGATGTCCAGCCGTTCAGTGGAGAATTGAGTATCCACTCTGAGTTTTTCTATCTGGATCAGCACTTTCATCTGCTGAAACCAGAGCTTAATCTTCTCGAGAACATGGCTGTCTTTTGCAGCTCTATACGAGAGCTCGAAGTCCGCCAGTTACTGGCTGGTATTGGCTTTCGAGGAGAGGCGGTTTACAGGAAGGTTGAAAACCTGAGTGGTGGAGAAAAAATGAAGCTGGCAATGCTCATAGTCAGTCATCAACCGGAAGAGCCTATGTTATTACTGGATGAGCCGGATAATCATCTGGATATCGACTCCAGGAAAATGCTGGCTGAAGCACTGACTGTTTTTCAGGGAGCATTTATTCTCATCAGTCATGATGATGACTTTATCTGTGAGGCCGGTGTGAATGAGTGTTTAACACTCAGCTAAGAAGCTTGAAAAGTTGCTGCAGACCAGTCCCTGTAATGGCCTGGTCTGTCTTGATGGTAGTGATGCCGTGGCAAAAGTTTCTATCGATTCATCCACAACCTTGCCAGCATGCCAGCCTTGCTGGTGTAGCCCGTTGTGATTGATTCGATTTCACCTTTTCTGATGACATAAATGGAAGGTGTAACGCTGACATTCCAGGTTTTACTGATAGAGCCCTTGAGATCATTAATCACAGGAAAGTGAAGATCCTTGGCATTGAGATATTTTGCCACTCGTTCATTACTGCCAGAAGCCAGGGCCACAGTAACCACCTGATAATCTTCTGACAGATCACTCACCGCAGGGCTAACCCAATGGCAGACTCGGCACCAGCTGGCCCAGAAATAAAGAAGGACCGGTTTCTGTTCAGACAGTGTGTACAGGTCGACTTCTTCCCCATTAATGGGCATTGCGCGGAGTTCGGGAGCCATGCCAGAAGGCATGTCTTTTTGCAGATAGACGTTGTATGCCGTCATGACTGCAACTCCGATCAACAATGTGATGAAGGCTTCCTTAATCAATTTGCCGAGACGTTTGCTCATCGAAATCCTGTGTTTTGAATAAGTGCTGGTGTCAAGCCAGTGCTTTCTGGATCAAACTCAACGCTTGGGCGGGCAGATTCAGTGCAAGAGCTTTCTGGTGAGCCTGTTCCGACATTTTGGCCCAGGTCTTCTGGACTATACGAATAATTTTCTCTTCTGGATGCTTCTGCGCAAAATTAAGAAAATCCGTTTCTATAAACACCAGACAGGCACAGTCTTCCAGCGTTTGGGTTTCAGTATGGCGTTTGATACCGAGCTTGCGAATGATATTTTCGGTTTGCTGACAGCTTTCTTCACTGTAGCCATTATCCTGCATGACCTCTACGGCTTTTCGTGCATGCAGTTTGCCCAGTTCCGTACGCCACTTCAGATAGCCGGGTCGATCCATTGGGAAATCTGAACGTGGAATTTCCCAGCGGCACAAATGCTGGCTGCGAACCGCAATTTGTAATTCATCTGAAGCATCTGGGTTTAACTTCTCAAGCCATACTGACATATTCTCTGCATAGATCAGTTCTTTAGCTTTACCGTCGATGGTTTCAGGGTCTTGTGCATGCAGCGTATCTATAGCTGCCAGAGTTTGTTGAATACGGCTCATAGACTTCTTATGTTTATGTGGGTGATAACTTGGAGCCTGCTGGATTTAAGGCTCACGGTAGAGGATAGACTCTCTATCTGTCGGAAGAATCGTCCGATTAAATTCCGGAATACAGTTAACCCGGATATTTCATAAACATGCTCCCGCTCTCGCTGGCCCTTTGCTGCCCTATGGAAGTTTTACTCAGTCGACCGTACTCCCCGGTACGGCACTCCTTCGCAAAATTCCGTAGAGCGACAAATGCCTGCGCGAGATTCGGGGCAGTTTATGAAATATCCGGGTCAGGGTGACTGTGCCCCGGAATCTATCATTTTCAGGCTGCTTTTTCGGCTTCAGGCAGATCGGTTAAAGTGCCGTATTGTTGCTGGGCATAAATCAGAGGAGATGAGCCCTGCTCCAAACGTACCTCTCTGACGTGACCAATACAGATATGATGAGTACCGGACTCATTGATTTCCTGTAATTCACAGACAACGTTGGCCAACGCACCATCCAGCATCGGTGTACCTGATTGAGAAGGTGTCCAGCTGCCGGTTTCCAGAAAGCGCTGCTCTCCCTTGGCACCGGAGCGGCCGGCAAATACGTCAGATATCGCTTGCTGTTCAGAACTCAGGATATTGATACAGAAATATCCACTGGCCCTGATTTCAGACAAAGCCTGTACATCTTTGTGAATACATACCAGCATGGAAGTCGGCTCCATCGATAAGGAGCATACGGCTGTAGCCGTAAGACCATTTCTTGATTCGTCATGCTGGGTGGTGATGACGTTGACGGATGCTGCCAGTTCCTGCATGGCTTGTTTAAAGTCCAGAACCAGAGACTGATCACTCATTGACTGCTCTCCCGTAACCCTCGTCCTTTGAAGGAAACTCGTAAAAGAATATTGTGACAAGGATGATATGTCAGATTATGTACCATGATACCAATCTAACAGGAGCGTCGATAGTCAGGGAGAGAGACCTGCTGATGGCTTCAGCAGGTCGGAGGTATTATTCGTTATGGAAAAAATCGTTTAGCTTGGTAGCCAGCATCATATTGCCTTCTGTGCGAATCTTGCCGGTCATGAACGCCTGCATACCATCCAGTTCACCGGTCATGATACCTACGAAAGACTCACTGTCTGTGATCATGGTGACACTGGGGTCTTCACTGGCGCCTTTGATAACACGACAAGTGCCGTCATCAATGGCGATGTGGTAGGTTTCCCCATCAGTGATATCAAACTGAAAAACGAGCTGTTGTCCCATCGCTGAACTGGCATCAAAACGGCTGGGTATTTTATCGAAGATTTCTTGCACCGTGGCCATTGTTATCACTCCGTAAGAATTTTCCTGGGCTCTTTAAGCGGGTCAGGCTTTCAATGTCCTATATGAGTCCTAGGAGTCTGCGGGCTTAAGGCAATTTCTGCTCGAATGCATAAGTCCAACAGGCTCTCAGCGATAATATCTGATTTTTACGGAAAGCTCTCATAGAGATTACTTTGATTTACATTCTACCTGTCAGCTCAGTCAGAGAGAATGAAAGGTTCATTGGAAGCTTGGGGTAGACAGGCTCCCAGAATCAATTCAGCAGGCTCAAAACGTTCAAGACGCTGCGGATCAGTATGTACCAGAGAGCAAAGGACGCGACGAGGTAAGAAGCGAAGCGAAGATTCACATTGTTGAAGGTGCACTGGACGACACTGTGCAACACCCTGAAGGCAAGGAAGATATAGGCTGCATATAAATAGCCAGTATCTACCTGGGAGGTCAGATAGAGATAAATGCACAGTGCATAAAACAGCAGAGGGAGTTCAACCAGATTTCTCAGGTTATGTCCGGGAGCTGAGACTTTATCGGGCACCATGGCGTTGAATTTGTCAGGTGAGATGGCTTGTTGCGGATCAATCTGATGGGCTGTCATATGAACCAGCCTTTGAATAAACATGTAAGTCCAGACAATAAATGTAAGCAGCATCATCCCAAGAAATGGGATGAAGATAGAGTCCTGAGTCACAACTAAATCCTTATTTTATTATTTTCATCCATCAACGCCTTTGGATACTTTGCTCAAGCCCGCCATTTCTTCCTTAATGACAGAAATGCAGCTCTTGACCAACGCAGGTGGCTGATGTCCAAAGGCGTGAATAGCATACACAGGAACCGATGAAAATGTATACTCCGGCAGAATGTTAACTAGCTGTCTTTTTTCCTGAAGTGGCGCAAATAAAAAGTCTGGAATCAGGGCAAGGCCGGCTCCGGCTTTTGCCAGAGCAATGACTGCTGGCAGGGTGTTGGCCATTCTGTTGGCATGAATGGTAAAGGTTATTTCATCCTGCGTTGCATTGTGCCTGCAACGGTGAAGAACATGATGGCCCTGCCAGATATTGGCTATGTAATCGACGTCACTTCGAGTTCGATCCTGGTTTAGAATAATATCGGGAGACAAAGCATTTTTTGTCGTGTATTCCGGACTGGCACAGAGAATTTCACAGAAGCTTCCCAGTTTTCTTTGCCGGTAGTCGCTGGAAGGCATTTCCCCAACTCTGATAGCCAGATCAATCCCTTTTTCGTAGAGGTTGACCCGTTCATCGTCGGTCACCAGAGTAGGCTCGATATGACTGCAGCTGGCGACTAAGCGGCCTACAGCGGGAGCGACAACGGTATCGACCAGTGCATGTGGAGCACTGATTGTGATGGGGCCTCTGGGCTTTTTTTGTGACTCTCTGGTTTCTTGCCAGGCCTGATCACTGAGTGTCTGGATTTCCTTGCATTGTTTGAAGAAGGTTTGACCGGCCGGAGTCAGAACCTGCCGTCGTGTGGTTCTGTTCAGCAAGTGGACGTCCAAAGCTTCTTCAAGACTGGAGAGCATTTGGCTGACTACTGATTTGGAAAGGTTTAGCTGTTTGGCGGCCTGACTGATCGAACCGCTTTCAACGATCTGTACAAACACCACCATATGGCGAAGGTATTTCATCATATTGTTTGAAAATTCAGGACAGACTTTTCGATATTATCCGGTTTTTCATAACACATAGACAGAGCTATCCTTCAGTCAGTCCGATAAAACATGGGAACGCACGTCATGAATGAATCACAAAAAGCCACTGTAGAAGCCGCTGTTTGGAAAGCCAGCAAAATCTGGAAAAATGCGTTTAATAGCGGCGACGGTAAAGGTTGTGCCGCACAGTATGAAGCAGATGCCGTGATGCATGCTCGCCCTTTAGGCACCTTTACCGGTACTGCTGAAATCACCGCGTTCTGGGAAAAGCTGATTGCTGACGGTTTTGCTGAGGTTGAGTACATTGAGCCACAGCTGGAAGTTGTGGATGAGAAGTCAGCCATCCTCAAATCAGGCTGGAAGATGAACAATGCCGGTGGTGTCATTCATAGAGAGCTGTGGGTCCTTCAGAGTGATGGTCGAGCTCTTCTGAGGGAGGATGACTTTGAGGCCAAGGGGTGATAATTCAGTAAAAGCGATATGAGCCATTTACGCCTTAACTGTAATGCGTTTTTAGGGCTATTAGTTTCTATGTAAATTACGTACTGGCGCTGTTTGGCTCTTGTGCGACAATTGTTCACTATTATTTGTTGTCGCTATGGCATTCGTGTCTCGGGAGGTCTCATGGTTTCTGAAATTTTTAACCCTGATCAATGGCAGGAAGTGGATGGCTTTGAATTTGAAGACATCACCTATCACCGTGCCAGGCATCAGGGAACGGTGAGAATTGCCTTTAACCGGCCTGAGTGTCGCAATGCCTTTCGACCCAGGACGGTGGATGAATTATTTCGGGCTCTTGAGCACGCACGAGTATCCAGTGATATCGGCGCTGTAATCCTGACTGGCAATGGCCCGTCTCCCAAAGATGGTGGTTGGGCTTTCTGCTCCGGAGGAGATCAGCGGATTCGTGGTAAAGATGGCTACAAGTATGAAGGTATGCCACAGGATGAAGTGGATCCGGCCCGTCTTGGTCGTTTGCATATCCTTGAAGTTCAGCGACTGATTCGTTTTATGCCCAAGGTGGTTATGGCGGTTGTGCCCGGTTGGGCCGCAGGTGGTGGACATAGTTTACATGTTGTTTGTGATCTGACATTGGCTTCAGCAGAACAGGCTGTTTTCAAACAAACTGATCTGGATGTGGCCAGTTTTGATTCGGGTTATGGATCAGCCTATCTGGCCAAAATGGTAGGGCAGAAGCGGGCCCGCGAAATCTTCTTCCTGGGGCTGGATTACTCGGCTCAGGAAGCGTTTGAAATGGGCATGGTCAACAAAGTTGTACCTCATGCGCAATTGGAAGAAGTGGCTCTTGAGTGGGCTGGCATTATTGGTGAAAAATCACCCACAGCGGTCCGTATGATGAAGTTCGGTCTGAACATGACTGACGACGGCATGGTTGGGCAGCAACTATTTGCGGGTGAAGCCACACGTCTGGCCTATGGCACAGAAGAAGCCCAAGAAGGTCGGGACTCATTCCTGGAAAAAAGACCTAAAGACTTCTCTCGCTTTCCCTATCATTACTGAAAGACTTTAAAGCGCTTGTCTGTAGTTTCGGAGGCTATGGTCGAAATCTAACAGGAAGACTCCAGTGCCAAGGATCAGGCATCCATGCACCCCTCTTTTCTACTTCGTATTCTGTTCATGCTGGGGCTTATCGCCCCACTTTCAGCTGCAGCCATGGATATTCGTCTGGGCTGGACGCCTTACGCAGGCTCCATGGCCTGGCCCTATGCCAGCAAAGCTGGGCTGTTGGAGAAGTGGGATGAGAAATATGGGGTGATGACTCAGGTAAAACCCTGTGAAGATTACATGTCCTGTATTCAGCAGTTTAATACCGGCATTCTCAATGCTATTGCCGTCACCAATGTTGATGCTTTAGGGCAGATAGCTGCATTAGGAGTGGATGCCACCATTCTTCTGACCATTCTTCTGATTGGCAGTGGCTCAAATGGCAATGATGGCATTGTTCTGAAAGGGGGGGAGCGTGTAGAGGACCTCAAAGGTAAGGTAGTTCATTTGCCTATGGGTACGGTCTCTCACTTTATGCTGGTGTGCGCTTTGACCCATCATGACATGGATGAAAAAGAGGTAGTGCTGGTGAATAACCCCCATTCTGTGGTTCCTGCCTTCAACTCCTGGGATGTTAATGCTGTTGTTGCCTGGTAGCCCGACCTGGGCGAGATTCTGGCAACTGGCAAAGGCAATCTGGTGTTTGATTCCAGTGAGATCCCCGGTGAAATTGTGGATGTTCTGGTGGTGCGAACTGAAGATCTCCAGAAGTCAGTGAACATGGGGAAAACGCTGACCGCCATCTGGTATGAGGTGATGGGGAAGCTGCAAAAAGGTGATTCGGAAGTCCTAAGTATTATGGCGCAGGAAAGTGGTCTTTCCATGGAAGATTTCAAACAGCAGATGCAGGCCACCACTTTCTACTACACACCTGAGGTGGCTTTGAAAGAAACCAGAAGTCGGGGCTTTAAAAAGGTCATGAGCAAAGTGACTCAGTTCTGGTCCATGCAGAAAAAAAGGCTTCAAAGTCAGAACAGACAATCTGTAGGAATACTCTTCCCTGATGGTGCCACTCTGGGCAATCGTCGCAACATCAAGTTAAGAATCAATAGTCGCTTTATGAAGCTGGCTAAAGAGAAAAAGCTTTAAGTCCACTTTCAATCAATCGCCATTAAATTGTTGACTAGTCCAAAAGGGTTAACCGAAACGCTGGTAGGTATAAACGACAGTATTTAGGTATTTGTACTTATATTTTGGGTTAAGTCATGTGTATTAATCTATAGCCACGCAGCAAGGGAGCTCTTCTGGAAACAGCGTCTACCAAGACCTGTAACATTAAGAGGCTTGCTGGTCAGATGGTTCAATCAAGCATACCCGTAGACTCTGTTTACAGGTGGATGAACAAAAAGAACAACGCAGATTGAGTCTGGGTGCATATGGAGATCCAGACTGGTGGAACCGAAGAATTAGCCAATTTTATCGGTTCTGTCGACTCAGGGAAATAACAAAAACGTTAAGTAGTACTGAGAATAAAAATGAAAAAGAAGTTATTGGCTCTCGCAGTTTTAGCAGCCTCTACCGGTGTCATGGCTAGTGACACTATGATTGAAACACCTCGTGCCGGCGTCTATGCCGACACAGAATGGGCAACCGCTCATGGTGGTCCAAGAAACGACGACTACATTCCATCTATCAAAGAGCTGCCACGTTACTACGAGCAGTCTGCAGAAGTGCTGGAAGGAGCTGCGGTTCTGTTGGGGCCTACTCGTGGACCCAATGGTGACTTTTACGCAACGACTGCATTGGACAAAGGTCATTCTAACCTGACGGCCTTTGATGGCGAAGGTAACATCAAGTGGCAAACTCCACCCTGGCAGGGCGCGGATGACTTTGATCCGGGTGGTGTCATTGCTGCTCCAGCAGTAGACAAAGACGGCAATATTTACATCAGTGATGCTAACCAGATGTGGTCTTTCTCTCCTGAAGGTGAAGTGAGATGGGTTACTCCTCTGCCTAAGCCAACCGTTGATGTTGAAGGTGTGTTTGATGAGCTGAGTCTGGGAATGGAAGCAAATTCCATTACTAATCCATTCTTTACTATGCCAGTCAATGGTGATGACTCTACCGCTTACGTGGGTGGTATCACTATGTTCGGTGATGTCATGATCTTCGATCGTGAATCAGGTGAGTTGGTAGCTGGCCCAGTGAATATGCCAGGCGAGTTTGATACCCATGTTCTGTCTCCAGCACCGGGTGCGATGAGCCCTCCTTATGTAGCGGAAGGCTGGGGGTCTGTAATCTGGACCTACTTCCACGGTGGTGTAGAGTCTTCTAACGTACCTGCAGTACACCCTGAAACCGGGATGATTTACGCTACTGGTACTTCCAGTAAGTCTGAAGATGCTGGCGCTGTCCACGGCTTCACATTTGATCCTGAAACCAAAAAGATCGATTTTGCTTATGAAGCCCAGATTGGCAATGGTAGTGGCTCAAGCCCAGCGATTTCCAGTGATATGAAATACATCTACGCCAGTGACGAAAATGCGACTCTCTATAAGTACCGCACTGACTCCGATAAAGAATATGTTTGGACTTCAGATGTAGCAGGTCGTCCAGCTTCTGCATCTCTGGGCGGGCCGGGAGATGACAAGATCTATGTATACGACGAGCGCTATGTGTATGCCGTCAATCCAGAAACAGGTCTGGAAGACTGGAGCATCGATATGCACGAGTTTGCCAAGGATATGCTGCCAGAAGGCCCGATTGATGATCCTCAGATCTGTGGCTTCAGTGGCTTCCACAACGGTATTGTCGTGAGTACTGCCAACGAACTTCTGATTACAGGTGTACTGGGGTATGAGTTTGGTCTGACGGGTTGCCCAACGACTGATTCCGGTGAAGGTGTAGCTCAGACTGAAGGTGGAATGATTATCCCAACGGCTCAGATTCAGGGTGTGTGGGCTGTCGATCCGAAGACCGGTGATATCCTGCGTGATGGTCAGATGATTCCGGCTGAAGATACCAACGAAGCCTTTACTGTACCAACCACTGATGGTTACCTGCTGATGGATCGTGGTGTACTGAGTTCTGGTATCAACAAGACCTTCTACCCAATGACACAGGCCAAGTTTGGCGACGACAACAAGCCGATCATGCCACAGGGCGGTATTGAAGTTCTGCAGGGCAAAGATGACATCAAGATTACTGCTGCAATCTCTGGCCGGGTAATGTTTGATGAATCCTTCGCCAAAGAAGACTCTACCCTGCGCCTGGAAGGCAAGGGCAATAAAGGCAAGCTGGAACTGAAAGGTGAAGCGGAAGGCAAACGTGATGTGACCTACAAAGTGAACATCAAGTCTAACAAAAATGGTCGCGATGTAGATGGTACCATCGAAGTCAAGAAGGATAAGAAAACGGTCCACAAGATCAAGATTGGTAAGGCTCGTTTCAATGACCGCAGTGTAGAAGGCTACGGTGTTGATAAGAAGACTGGCAAGAAAGTGAACTTCTATGTTGCCGACTGGAGATCTTCTGGTGAAAAAGGCGACAAGTAACAGCTATCCACTGTGACTTGATTGCACAGGCCCGCTGATTACCCTCAGCGGGCTTTTCTTGTTTCTGGATTAATACCGTTTGATGAAAAGGCCTGCTAAGAGATTAGCGGGCCTTTTTTATAGTGGTTATCTGTCATAAACAACAATGGTCGGGTTGACGTAGCGTGAACAGGTTTTTAGAGTGATAGCTGGTGTTTTGACAGAGAGCATCTTCCAGGATGGAACAATTAAAGAGTGAAGGTATAACGATTCTGGGAGCCGGTTGTATTGGCTGCTATCTGGCGGGTCTGTTTATGGCTGAATCTATACCGGTTCGAATGATAGGCAGACAGTGGTTTGCCGATGAATTATCCCAATATGGCCTTACTGCTGTTAATACCGATGGCAGGCACCAGTCTTTTTCCTCAGACATTATTGATTTTCATACCGAGCCTGAAGCTTTGGAAGGAAGCCGCTTAATTCTGCTCTGCGTAAAGCATTCAGGGTTGGAAGAGGCAGCGGCACAAATTCGAGAGTATGCGCCCCAGGCAACGGTCATCAGTTTACTGAATGGGCTGAACAGTACCGAATCGTTGAAACGGTATTTGCAACCGGAACTCGTTGTTGCCGGATTTGTAGCTTATGGCGTCACTTATCTGCAGCAGGGCGTCTTCAAGAAAACCAGTGAAGGTTGCCTCCATCTGGAAGCCCATGAAGCTCTGAAACCCTGGCTGCCTACTCTGGATCAAGCATTGGAAAAAAGCCGTTTGCATGATGACATTCTGGCGGCTCAATGGAGCAAACTTCTGTTGAACCTGAATAACTCAATCAATGCAATGAGCGGTGTACCGTTAAAAGAACAACTGAAACAGCGACGTTATCGAAAACTTTGGGCTGACTGCATGAATGAAGGCCTTTCTGTGATGAAAAAGAGTGGTCTCAGTCCTGTGAATATTGGTACGGCCATAGCGCTTGAAAAGATGCCGTTTGTCCTGAAACTTCCTGATTTTCTCTTCAAAATTGTTGCTGCCAGAGCCTTGAAAATAGACGACCGGGCTAGAATGAGTATGTGGGCTGATTTACAGAGAGGTCGGGAAACAGAAGTCGATGCATTGAACGGCGAAGTGTTGAGGTATGCGCATAAACTGGGTATGAAGGCGGTTTCTAATCAGAGAGTATATGATGAAATCAAACGCCTGGAGAAAAAGACTCAGTAATTAATCAAAGGTACCGATTGCTGCATATGAATGTGCCAGGAATGGGTGCCTGGATAAATAGAAAGAAGCTCGGAACGTGTCTGCACTTTAATTTTCATCTCACTGCCATGGACTGAAAGATAGAGTGAGTCCCCCAGGTAAAGTGCAACATGTTCAGAAAGCAGGGAAGGAGTAGACAGGCTTTTATCGCCTGTTGTCAGAATAAGAATGTCGCCAGGCTGTGGTCGAGTGTTTTTTGACAATAGATTAAAGGGCCAGGGGAGAGAATGGCGAATACCAGAAACAGTCACCATTACAGTAGATGTAGCGAATATCAAAGAACAGGCGGGTAAGCCGGAATAGCTTTGCCAGAAGAAACTTGCAGTCAGGAATTTCATAAAGGTAGTGGGGATAATGTTCACTGAAGTTGGATAAGGCCGTGATGTCCCACATTCCGGAAATGAATCTTCTGAGTTCTGTTTTGAGAGAAAGGGGGAGCAGGGAGCACGTGGTTTGATATTGGCTGATCAGGCAAACTTCAAGTAAGTCGTTCGATGAAAAAGGAATAGGATCTGTTAAATCAATACTGTTACCGTAGAATAACTGTGTTTGGTTGTTTGAAAAGCTGAAAGTATGCTGCTGAGTATGCACTGTAAGCAGGCTGTCTGAACCAACAACGGATCTTGTCAGGGTCAATATAATCACCGCTGCTTTCAGGAATATTACTGGTTTTGACATTTAACCCTTATGGACTAAGAAAGTGGTTAAGTTTCAAGGCAGTATAGATCTCAAGTTCACGAAGAAGTGTTCTTGAACAAGAATAAAAACGACTCAGAGTTTGTTTGTCATAGCTTCGATGTCTGGCGTTTATATAAAGAAAAATAAGAATAGTTTCAGGAATAAATATTGCTTAATTAGTCATTTAATAAAAATATTTATCTATTTTCTCTGCCTGATGGGAGACCGGATTCGCCCGCTGACTTTCTACTATTAACAGTCAAGGTGAAAAAGAGCACAGTTGTTGAGGTTGATCCTTAGCGATGTGCATGTCAGGTGCCTTTGCCCCGGTCATCATTGATGACTCGGGGCTTTTTTTTACCCTGAAAAAAGTGCTTCTTGGCTCAAGGCTGATTCTCAATAGTCCAGCCTCTTTTGGAAAGCCTAAAAATTGTTTCACTGGCGCTTGGCTGTTATTGTCCAAAGCACAATAGAGTATGTATACCCATCGCCTTTCAAGTTGCTACGTTGTTGTCAGCGTTCGTTCACCCCAGTTACCTACTTGTTGTAGGCTCCTGGGGCTTCACGAACTTGACGCCTAGGAGTCTGTCGGACTTAGCCGACCGTAGCGAGAAAAAGTCCGGTTTGAGAGAGTTTTTATGATTATTTGAGGCGAATAGCGAGCTATTCAACGAAAAGAATCATAAAAAATGGCCAAATCCGGCTTTTTCGCAGTAGGTCAGTGGTAAGTCCGACAGGCTCCTAGTAGCATCTTGAAATCCAATGGGTATTCTCTTGAAAATAAGAAAGCAACGCTCAAAGGTGGTGAATGTGTCTGACAATAATGTAGTGCTTGAGCAAAGTGGTTCGGTCTTGATTGTTACCATGAACAGACCGGAAAAAAAGAATGCCCTGACCAGTGCCATGTACACCGATATGGCCAATGCACTGGCGGATGCCGATAAAAATGATTCGGTTCGTGTTGTCCTGATTCAGGGATACACCGACGCCTTCACAGCAGGTAATGATCTTGGAGACTTTCTGAAGGAAGGTCTGGGTCTGGATTCACCTGTGATGACTTTCCTGCGTCAGCTGGTCGCTTTTGAAAAGCCTCTGGTAGCCGCAGTCAGCGGTGTGGCGGTAGGAATTGGCGTCACCATGCTGCTGCACAGTGATCTGGTTTATATTGCCAAAAACGCCAAGCTCAGATTGCCCTTTGTGAATCTCGCGCTGGTACCGGAAGCTGCTTCCAGTCTCCTGTTACCTGAGGTGATGGGGCACCAGCGTGCAGCAGAGCTGCTGATGTTGGGAGATTTTTTTGATGCTGAAACGGCTCGCGATTACGGGATTGCCAACGAAGCGGTGGATACTGATCATATCTTTGAGCATGCCCTGGCAAAAGCTGAAGCATTGGCGACCAAGCCTGTTGAAGCATTGAAATACACCAAACAGCTCCTTAAGCAGTCTTATCGCAGCGATGTTGAAAAAAGAATCGCTGATGAAGGTATTATCTTTGCTGAACGACTGCAGTCGGATGAAGCACGGGAAATTATGGGCGCCTTTATGGGAAAGGCCTGATATTCAGAAGATAAAAGTCATTTCTCTTCTCTCAAGATGAAATGACTTTGATCTTGAGTCAATGGAGTAGGGAAGGCTGAGACAGCAATGGAATGGACAAAGGATGAATTTCGGATCAGTACGGACAAATCTCTGTTGGATTTGGATGTCGTCCATCTGTTCTTAACAAACTCATACTGGGCCAGTGGCATTCCCCGAAAAACAGTGGAGTTGTCGATTGAGCACTCACTCTGTTTTGGTCTTTATCTTCATGAGAAACAGGTGGGTTTTGCCAGGGTGATTTCTGACCAGGCCACTTTTGCCTATTTGTCCGATGTTTTTATTCTGCCTGATGTCAGAGGCCAGGGGCTGAGTAAATGGATGATGTCCTGTATTCAGTCTGTTGAAGGGTTACAAGGTCTGCGACGTTTTATGCTGGCCACGGCAGATGCTCACGGATTGTATGAACAGTTTGGGTTTGAAAATCTTAACAAGCCTGAGCGGATGATGGAAAAGCTGGTGCCAGATATATACCAGCAAACCGGCTCCAGGGAGAACGAGTGCAAACAGAAAACATTCCCAAAGGGGTAGCCTATGCCCTGGCCACGGCGGTCGTGGCCAGTACTGCGGGCGCAGCCAGTAAACTGATTTCCGGTGATGTCCCGGTTCCAGTCATTGTTCTGGCTCAGTATTTTATCTGTCTGGTACTCATGCTGCCCTGGTTATTGAAGCGCTCTGTTCAGAGTTTGAAAACAGATCGCTGGGGTGCCCATCTGGTCAGGGGTGTTACCGGCTGGCTCTGCTTCTACGCTTATTATCAGGCTTTGGCCTATATTCCTCTGGTTGAAGCAACCCTGCTGAGAAATACCGGTCCCTTATTTGTGCCGCTGGTAGTTTGGCTCTGGTTGAAATTCCAGGTGCCAGGAAAAGCCTGGGGACCCATGTTGCTTGGTTTTGCGGGTGTACTGTTGATTCTGAAGCCTGATTTTGATGGCATCAGTATTTGGCATTGGGTGGGTTTGACCTCTGGCCTGTTTCTGGCCTTTTCCATGGTTGGAACTCGAGCGCTGTCGTCTACAGAACCCTCCAGCCGGATCATGTTTCACTACTTTCTGATTTCTTTTGTCTGCAGTTTACCCATGGCCATTATGTACTGGAAGGCGATACCTCTCTGGACATTGCCCTATCTATTGTATGTTGGAGGCTCAATCTGTATCACCATGTGGTTGTATACTCAGGCTTATACTTGGGCCAGAGCCAGCGTTGTAGCCCCAGTAAACTACTGTGGGGTGGTATTTGCAGGCCTTCTGGGCTGGTGGGGTTGGGGACACATTCCCGATACTCTGGCCTTTGCAGGTATGGCACTGGTTATTTTAGCTGGACTGTTGTCTATTTTTATCAACAGTCAGTCGAACAGGAAAGCTGAAATGTCAGCATCCGGCGAGCAAAGTAAGCAGTCGGCCTCTTCATGAAGGGCCGCATCAACCTACACGAATAATGTAGTCAAACCATTCAGACGGCTCAGGCACCTCTTCTTCAGAAACAATCTGCTTTCCCTGAACTGAAAAACCCGCTTTGTGCACTGAGCCCGGATCGCCACTGACGAGAGGGTGCCATTCGGGTAGATCATATCCCTCATGCAGCAGTCGGTAAGCGCAGCTGTCAGGTAACCACGGAAGATGTTCATGGAGTGTTTTAGGGGTGAACATAATGCAGTCCGGCACAAATTTGCGTCGATGCTTATAGTTCTGACAACGACCGGTTTGTAAATCCAGCAGTTTGCAGGAGATGGCAACGGTATGAATTTCGTCGGTATTGTCGTCGATTAACTTGTTCAGGCAGCAACGCCCGCAGCCATCACAAAGCGCTTCCCATTCATTGCGGGTCATGGTTTCCAGGCTTTTGGTGCGCCAGAACGGTTCTTGGTCAGGAGTAGACATAGGTTGAATAGTGGGTGGTATTAAGAGTGTGAAACCTACCGCAAATCTTCTGGTAAGAAAACAGCCATGAGCCTATAAACAGCCATGAGCCTATAAACAGCCATGAGCCTATAAACAGCCATGAGCCTATAAACAGCCATGAGCCTATAAACAGCCATGAGCCTATAAACAGCCATGAGCCT
>NZ_JBPCXO010000305.1:0-9506 GCF_051008435.1 Endozoicomonas sp.
CAACGAAAGTCGTTAAGAAGAAAGAAGCTTTTCAACCCGCTGTGACCGCATCCGTTCAAGTTATGAAGCGTTGCGTTTCCGTCTCAGCGGCGGTGCATTCTACGCGGTTCGATTCGATTGTCAATCACCGTTGTTCACGTTGTTTGCAATGAATTGCTGCGTGCTCGTTAAGAGCGATGCCCCGATCAGTGGAAGCGCATTATACAGAGGCAGTGCATTCTGCCAACCCTCGGTGAACACCTACAAAGTGCAACCCATTCCGGCCTATCAACATCGATTGTTTTCCAACGCTTTTGATGCAGAGGACATATTGATTGTGTTCTCTGTCTAAAACATCGAACATAACCCAAAAATAATAAAAACAAGGTGCCTACCATTATGTATCAATCTCTTATACAAATAGGTCTTCCGATCTCCCTGATCCTTATCATGACCGGAGTAGGATTAAGCCTGACTCTAGACGACTTCAAACGGGTACTTCAGCAACCAAAAGGATTTATTGTTGGTGCATTGTGCCAAATGCTTCTGCTCCCCCTGTTTGCCATTGCTATTATTGCCCTCACCGGACTGACGGGAGAGCTGGCCATTGGACTGTTTATTCTTTCTCTATGTCCGGGAGGAACAACCTCCAACCTGTTCAGTTACCTTGCTAAAGCGGATGTAGGACTTTCGGTTTCATTGACGACGATTATTGGCTTTATTACACCTTTCACTATTCCACTCTTTGGAACATGGGCTATCGGTTACTACACCGATGGAGACACTTCCTTTGAGCTACCTATTATTACTACCTGGATCAAGTTGATGGCTATTACCGTCATTCCAGTGTTTGCAGGCATGTGGATCAGAAACAAGTGGAAAGGTTTTGCCAACTCAGTAGAACCTTATGTCAGCAAGTTTTCGGCAACCGTTCTATTTCTGGTTGTTCTGAGTATCGTGTTTGAACTGGAAGATAAAGTAATCAGTTATATTGTACAGGCTGGCCCTGCAGCACTGACTCTGAACGTTCTGACAATGATACTGGGCTATGCGGCAGGTAAATTACTGATAAAAAATGAACTTCAGGCGCGGACTATTTGCCTGGAAGTGGGATTGCAGAACGGCACACTGGCACTGCTCATCACAACAACAATATTACAAAGCACCCCCATGTCTATTCCGCCCAGCGTCTATAGCCTTTTGATGTTCTTCACTGCGTCTCTATTCACTGTCATTGTGTTAAAGAAACAACCCGCTATAGAGCGCACTACCCCAGCATGATGAACCGGACTTAACGCTGTTAATTTGATCAGAACCTCCTCCTCTTAATAGAGGGTTCTGATCAAACTCGATAAATTAACCAATGAGCGCACTCATCTGAACCTTCTTAGCCGGCAATGCTGAATTGAAACGGAATAATAAACTCGTATTCCTGCTCACTGAGCTCCAACGGCAATTCAGGTAAAGGGGTTGCCTTTTCAACCGCCTTTAAAGCCGCTCGATCAAGATCCCTGACCTTCGATCCCTCCAGTAGAATCGCTTCGTGAGCCGCGCCTTCCTGATGGATAACCAGCTTCACCCTCACCTCCCCTTCATTACCAGAAAGCAGGGCTCGCTTTGGATATTTCACATATTGATTCACATGACGGATCAATACCTGGTAATAAATAGCTTCAATTTCCTGGATTTTTCTAAGCTTTTCCTGCTCCTGAAGAATGAGTTTCCACTCCCTTTCTTTCTCTTGCTCAATAGCAAGCAGTCTCGCTTTTTCCGCTTCTACACGTTTTAATTGTTCAGCCTGAAGACGCTTTTCTTCTTCAAGTTTTTGCTGATCCTCTTCCGATAGAACAAGAGCCTCCTCCAACAAAGAATCACTTTCAATAGTCGGTACTAAAACTTCCGACTCTGAAACAACGGCTACTTCTTCTGCCACTTCCAACGTCTGCTCATCCACCGTTTCCGGAATAGACTCGGCATACCAGCCTTCTATTATTTCCAAACGATCCTGTTGAGGTTGTAGTACTTCGAACTGCGCCTGGTAATCGATCTGTTTTTTATCGCTGGAATGCCCCAGCACATCTTTTTTGAAAGCCTGCAAAGGCGGCAAAGGTCCCACCCAGCCTCTAACCAGCAGATTAATAAAACCGGGGCGGTCATAACTGCGCGCTTCCACACCATTAATACTGACCCGAGTCTTACCTTCAACTTCTTCAATAACAAGCTCATCGCCTTTGATCAGCCGTCCTTTTAACAACGTTGTAAAATCAACCACCTCATTACTGAAAAACTCCAGATCAGAAGCACTGTTATTGATCACAAGAGTGCTGTTCCAGAGTTTATAGAACCGTCTGGGCTTGAGTTGATCTGCCGACACACGCATAGCAATACGATTTTGCACCCCATCGGCCAAAATATCCTGATCACGATTACCACTGGCGCTGGAATAAAGTGCACCGTAATAGTAGCTGGCAGTGAGTTCTGTATAGAGGCCTATGCCCTTAAGCCTGAGCGAAGACTCAGCTTGAGCGGACTGACATAGAAAAAGCAGTAAGGGCAATAGAAGTCTGGACAGCATGGAGGTCCCTGGTCGATTTGTTGTTCTTATCACTGGATTTCAGATTGTCGGGAATCACGGGTATTCTCACTACAACCGGACTTCCTGCACAGAACAACAACTCAAAGAGCAGGTAACTCAATCCGAAGAGATTGCCGAAAATACTACTGATAATATTGCCTTTTGCCAACCAGATACCATTTCCATACAGAACAGACGTTAGAAAGCGATCTTTACCAAACGACTCCGCTGAGTTTTCATCCATTGTTTATACTGGGTGTTTTCCCAAAAAAGTCTGACTGAGGAGAGACCGCTCGACCCGACACCTCTCTCTGACTTTAAATTGATACATTTGTCTTATAACAGTTATTCGTCAGTTAACGTATATTACGCCCTCATCTCGTCGTTCCCTTCAGGAGAGATTTATGAAAAAAGTACTCCTCTTTATCTCAGCGCTTGTTATGAGCCTGAACGTGCTGGCCATTGAACTGGACGGTGTAAAAATTTCCCAAACACTGAATCTGGAGAATCAAACCCTCCAGCTGAATGGTGCCGGTATCAGAACCAAGTTTTTTATGGATCTGTATGTAGGCTCGCTCTACACCAAGAATAAAACCAGCGACGCAAGCAACGTCATCAACAGCAAGACTCCGGTAGCCATTCAACTGGATATCACTTCCAAACTGATCACCTCAGAAAAACTGACAGACGCAGTGAACGAAGGTTTTGACAAATCAACCGGTGGCAACATCGCTCCTCTGAAAGACCGACTGACTGCCTTTATTGAGGTCTTCAAAGAAAAAATTGTTAAAGGTGACGACTTCGTCATGTTTGTCACCCCAGGTAAGGGCGTCGATGTTTACAAGAATGGGAAAAAGCTGACCACTATTGAAGGGGATGATTTCAGTAAAGCCCTGCTGGGTGTATGGCTGGGTGACCAGCCAGCAGATACGGACCTCAAAGCCAAGATGCTGGGTAGCTAAGCGCCTGACCGGCAGTCAGTCTTACTGACTGCCTTCATGCCTGAGTGAGTAAGAGGCATAATCTTAGTAACTATAAAACTGCTCCTCAATAATACTCACTGCAGGGCAAAAACTGACTACCTGTGAATCACTGACACACACTTTATGCAGATAGCCCGCCGTTATTGAGCCCATCATTTGCATCACCATTTTGCGCTTATATAAAGGAAGGCTGCTGGTATAACCCCGGGTAAACTGTTTGAGCGGATGCACAATGCATTCATAAGAAAGACCACAATAAAACCCGTCTCTGGCCTGGGCATCAATGGCTATATCCACCAGACTTTCCAGCCATTCCTGAAGATCGGCATTCACTTTAACCGACCTACCAAAATGCTGGGCAGTATCGGCCAGATCCACCAGATAAATACGATCCGTGACCGGATCATAGATTTCATTACTGCCATTTCGATCTGGCAGGTGTAACCGCACCACCCGACTCAGCATTTCAGCACTGTCGCTGGCGGGTAACTTTGGATCAAAATGGGACAGAGCCAAAACCTGCCCATATCGGAAAAAAGCTCTGCGGAGCAGTGTTTTCTGTTTGATGTTCAAGGCATAGGGCGAGGCAAGATAGAGCTGATAATAAAGAGCTCGCAGTGTCACACCAGGTACCAGAGGGTAACTCAGTATGTAATGTTGCTTGCGATTGAGTACAAAGGTTGCCGCACGATCCGGCAGGACCAGCTGAGCATTCACTTTGGCCAGCCAGCGGTATCGGGCAAGGCTCTTTTTCAGCAGCCACTCATTCTCAAACCGTATCTGGTTGCATTCAGCACAATCTTCTCTCACGATCTTGACGAACCAGCGCGCTCCATCAAACAGAGCGGTGTAAGCCTGATCAATTTCGCCTCCGTCGGTACTGATTCTCTTGAAGTCTTCTCCCCGCCCCAGAAACAGCCGATGCATGGCTTCTTCATACGTCTGCAGAACTGAGAAATCTGGCACCTTGGGCAGTTCAACAAATTCAGCCCGGACCAGATGGCTGACCATGAGCATCAGGATCAGAAAGAGCGATCGACAAACTGTCATGACCAACGACCTCAGTTAGCTTGATGACAGATTTATCGACCTAAGGTCTTACTATTTGATCAATCAGGCCAGCCAGAGCAACAGAATGACACTGGCCAGAATCAGAGCCATTCCACCGTATTCCCGAAAAGAATGGGTTTCCTTGAACAAACGGGTCGAAATCAGCAGGGCAAAGAAAAATTCAACCTGCCCCAGTGTTTTGACCAGAGCTGGATTCTGCAAACTGAATGCCGTAAACCAGCCAATGGAGCCCACCAGGCTCAAAAAACCAACCGTGCTGCTCAACTGCCATTGCTCCATGAGCTTCCTCAGGGTATGAGGTTCTCTGAACACAATAAAACCACCCAGAATCACCACTTGCATGACAATCGTAACGGCCAGTGTATAGGCTGAAGAAACCAGCGGATCAACACCCAGAGACAGACTTGCCTGCCGGGCCCAAAGCGTCGTGATGGCAAAGCAGAAACCACCAGCCAAACCATAACCGGCAGAAATCGAGAAAAGCGAACGAAACCCTTTCTGCGGCCCGGGTGGATTCAAGAAGATCAATCCCGCCATACCCAACAACACGCTCACCCAGCCAGCCCAGCTAAGCACCTGGGAAAAAACAATGGCTCCCAGAACCGCCACAAGGACTGCTTCTGACTTGGAATAAATGATGCCAATAGCAAAATTACGAAGCTGAAACAGCTTAACGATAAAGGCTGTTGCGGCAATTTGAGCCAGCCCGGTTCCAAGGCTGTAGAGCAGGAATGTGGAGGAGATTTCAGGTAGTTCAGAGTCCTGCCATTGCAATTGCAGAAACAGGTAAATCCAGACCAGTGGAAGAGCGACAGCATAACGGGCAAAGGTGGTGCCCCAGACACTGACACGTTCAGAAAGTGTTTTTTGCCCGGCCGAACGAAATGCCTGAGCCACTGCGGCCATTAAAGTCAGCCAGATCCAGGTAGCCACTGCTTTCCTCCTCCCTGAAAAAGATAAAGCGTGGCAGTATACAGCGTTCAGAGATGAAAGAATTCAGTCATTTCAGAGCCGTTGATGACGGCATTCCGAAATCTCACCATGGATCCCTACCAATCCAATATTGGCATCATGATCATTGAGATTTCGGAACAGATGATAAAGGCCTGACTCAGTAACCCAGCTGATCGAACTGAACCCTTTCAGCCAGAAGCTCTGCCAGAGCTTCCAGACCTTTTCGGTCTTCTTCATCAAAACGGGAAGTGATGGGACTGTCGATATCCAGGAGCGCTTTCACCTCACCCCCTTCCGAAAAGGGAATGACAATCTCACTCTGACTGGCTGAATCGCAGGCAATATGGCCTGGAAAAGCATTCACATCGTCCACCATCTGGGTGGTTTGTTCCTGGGCAGCGGTACCACAGACACCCCGACCAAAAGGAATACGAACACAGGCCGGATTACCCATGAACGGTCCCAGCACCAGCTGATTGCCCCGGGCGATATAAAACCCGGCCCAATTAACCTTAGCCATGGTCGTAAACAACAGGCTGGCAACATTGGAGAGATTGGCCAGGGCATCGTCTTCGCCCTCGGTCAATGCCTTTGCCTGGGCTACCAGAATTCGATAAAAGCTGGCTTTATCCTCAGGCATCTCAACGGCTTCAAACATATGAGCATTCATCCAGAAACAGCCAGATACGGCCATTAATATAAGTAGCAACACTCTCTGGTTAAAGAGTGTTCGTAAAGAACTGGCACACTATCTCAGATGTTTTCAGACAGCAAGCCTGTCAAACGCTCTACCTCAGCCTTAAGCACTGTGACTTCATGTTCAAGCTCACGAATTCTGGCCTTGTCATCCGCACTGACCTCGGAGGCAGTGGGCATATCCACTTCACCTGAAAAAAGATGGGCGTAGCGGGCTTCTCTTTTTCCGGCTTCTCTTCCCAGCTGGATCACCCACTCATTCTTGGCCATGCCCTGAAGCACCTGATCCACTTCTTTCACATCGCTAAAAGAGGCCATACGACCGGTTCGGCTTCTCAGTTCTCCGGGAGTCTGCGCCCCTCTGAGCAACAGGCAGCAAACCAGAGCTCTTTGTTGTTCAGTGAACTGAAGAGAAGAAAACTCGGTATTACAGAATCTATGGCGATACTTGCTGACACGAGCCCCTCCTTCTTCACTGACAAACCGCTCCCTGATCAACGAGTCCAGAGTCGCTCTGACATCAGCCTCGTCCAGGGAAAGTACAGGTTCACGATTACTTTTCTGATTACAGGCATTGACCAGTGCGTTCAGCGTCAGAGGGTACTGGTCCGGGGTTGTGCTTTCTTTTTCCAGAAGACAACCAATAACACGGCTTTCGTTCAGGGTCAGATTGATATCCACTGGGCACCTCTGGGCGGAGTGAGGTCAAAAACAGAATTCGAGCGCTATGATAAGGCATTTGACCACCGGATGGGCAGACTCAGTTCACTGACAGTTCATCAGCTCTCTGATTTTGCCAACCCGGCAGCTGGCTCAGGGCAAAGCTATTGGTCGTTTCATTATTATCGTTATTCAGTCAATGTTCAGTGTGCGGTGTTGATTATCTTTTCAGAAGTTCACCTGAACTGCAGTCAAACTCAGGAGTCAGACGACTGGGGCAAAGAGCCTGTCCAGATTGCCACCTTCATGCCATCCTGATTCAGTACATCTATACCTGAGTCAGTGCGCACCAGTCTGAGCGTTTCGACAGAACCATTATCGGCAGTCACTTCAGCAATAATTTCGAATTCAGACACAGACTTCACTTTAATATTGTCCTGAGTCACCAGAATATCTTTGGGATCACTGCCGGTGATTCTGGGCTTACCACTGACAGGGTTCGTACCTGTCCAGAACTCGATAGAGTTAACAACCAGAACATCAATCGTTGCAGTAACGGCCGTTACAGGCAGCAGCAGGATAAAGAATCCTTCCTGTACCCAGGCATTGTTAGAGACTGACAGGTTCATTTTGGTCACGGTTCCTGTGGTCGCCATTTGCCCAATACAACCGGACAGAGAGATAGCCATTGCTGCTACAGCTGCAGCCTGAAACATTTTCTTTTTCATCACTTCGAAACTTATTCAGATGATTTAAGGAGATCGCATTATACGGATACGTTCAATAAATACACGACGGAAGAAACGCAAAATTGTTGTGATAAATACGGGCCTTGCAAGAGGCAGCGGGCAGAATTGAACTTCCCCCTCACACTGATAATTATGTCAAAGAGAGTACTGGCCCCTATCTTTTTATTGCCGTTTTTACTGTTATCGCCTCCCTGCTCTGCTGCCCCAATTCATCCTTATCAGTCATATCTGGACTCATGGTACTACTCAAAAATATTCGAGTTCGAATCCATCAAAACCATTCTGGATCTTGTCGACTACATTGCGCCCTCAGCGAGTCTGGCGATTATTGAATGCGGGTTTGTAGAAAAGGAACGCTATGCCAACTGTCTTATTGAGCAGCTGCTGTTACTGGGGTGCGACGAAGCACCGGGAAAAAAGTGCATGGCTTCCAGGGTGGTTGATGGGACCATAAAGGATCTTCAAACCCGTTATCAGGAAGTTGAAAAGTTATCAGACTCCCTTGCGGTCTCAAAAGCCAGTCTTAGTGCCTATAAAGCCAACGACCCCGCTGACTATTTGAATCCAGTCGACTTTGTCGATCTGGGAGCAAGGAATCTGGCCGATAAGCCGGAAGATATTGTCACGGAGCAGGACTTAATTCGCTGGTATGCAAGAAGCTTTCTACGTGCCACCGAGATATTGAGCCACTCTGTAACCCTTCTGGAGATGCAACAAACCATTAACCAGCATCAAAAGACCCTGAGCAGTAAAATCTGGCCTTTGGATCTGCCCAAGCTGGAAGACTGGCTCTATGACCAATTAGAAAATGAATCACTCTCTAAACACTGCCAGACAATACGCAGCATGCATTTCCAGACACTCGATACCGGCTTAAGCCGCCGAAAATTCCAGAGAGACTGGATGCTGACTTTTTCAGCAGGTGTGCTTGGTTTCCAAATGAGCGCAGTTATTATCTTTGTTGCCTTGGGCAAATAGAGCTGGCGAAGTTCATGTGGGCTGGACGAACTTGCAGAGCCTTCAGGTCTCTACTATTCATATCTGACTTCATATTCAGATTTCCTACAACCTTCTATCACTGGAAAGAACCAATGAAAAAAGTGTCGCTCACATTACTTTTCTTCTTTTCAGTGGTTGCTACCTACCCGGCCAGAGCCGGCACCTGTCCAGATCCAACTACAGGTCTTCCTGATGGCCATTATGTTAAAGAGGTCTGTTTTCAGGCCAGTTGTCTGACTTTTGATTTTCACTACGAACAGCAAACAGACACACTGACTGCCTTTTACCATGAAAAGGCGAGTAAACAGCTCACCCCTCCTGAAGTAAACTATTCTAATCTTTACCTGAAAAATGCCTGTCAACTTAGAGGACAAGGATTATCTATAGAAATTTTTGCTGACAAAAAGCTGGGTCTTCATTTCGGTTTAACGCCATCACCGACAAAACCACCGATAATACTGCAACCACCCAGTCCCTATCAGGGTAGTGAGAATGACTCTCTAACCACCATTCTCATGAACAATAATGTCTCTGAGAGTTTTCATCATTCCTGTAAAGATACTGAATGGTATAAAGAGGTCGACCTCCTTTTTACCCGCTGCCCAGTCGATACCTCCTTGTCTTATCAAGATGAAACATCAGTATCTCCCCAAACTCTTCGCTACTATCTAATTCGCCTACTGATTTTAGACTTTTTGGGGGAGACTGAGTTAACACCGCTACTAAAAACCTGCGACAATCAGTGATTCTCTGGGTTTATCTACACCGTCAACACGGCTGCATACCGGAGTATGTCTTACGCCACTCTTGTGTAGGGTTTAAGGTCGAGCTGTAACGTGT
>NZ_JBPCXO010000306.1:0-5879 GCF_051008435.1 Endozoicomonas sp.
GGGTCTGTTCAGAGTGCGGAGCTGAACATCTGCGTGACGTAAACGCAGCAAGAAACATTCTTGCGGTCGGGCATGACCGTCTAGCTGTAGGAATCCCCGTCCTTTAGGGCGGGGAGGATGTCAAGTCAGCCTGTTTGCGATAGGGCATTCCACTACTTTATTGATCGGTGTGTTTTTTGACATTCCTGCCAACGCTTTTCTGATCGATGCCATCATCGGGTTGTCGGTGGTCTACAAAGCACTGGACAACATGGGAGCTTATCAACGGTGGTTGGGTTTCCAGCCTAATACTCAGGTAGCCACCCTGATTTTTGGTTTATTCCATGGCTTTGGTCTTGCCACCAAAATTCAGGCATTTGAAATGGATCAGGAGGGGCTGCTGCCAAACCTGATCGCTTTTAATGTCGGGGTTGAGATTGGCCAGATATTGGCACTGTCAGCGATTCTTATTTTTATGGGATTCTGGCGTAAAACCGCTTCATTTTTCCGTCAGGCCTACAACACCAATGTGCTTCTTATGACGATTGGTTTTTTACTGACCGGGTATCAGCTCACCGGTTATTTCATCACCGCTACCCAGTAAAAGGAATTCATATGTATAACGCACGAAAACCTGATGTCAGTGAATTGCCGACAAGCCGCCAGCTTCTTAATTCAACCCTGCTGGCTCTTGCAGTGGCCGCAGCACTCCTGGTGACGGTGGTCATGCCTGCTGAGTACGGTGTTGATCCTACAGGCCTGGGTCGCATGATGGGATTAACAGAGATGGGGGCAATTAAGCAGCAACTGGCTGAGGAAGCCAGTGAAGCGGAGCAACAGGCTGAAATCAATAATCTTGTGGTTCAGGAAACAGTCACGGTATCACCTTCGGTGACAGAAACCGCTAAAGTGGAAACTGAGTTATTACCTGAGCCTGCGGTAGCGGAAGCACCTGCTCTAAGAACAGAGACTGTCTCCTTTACCATGAAACCGGGTCAGGCAGTGGAGTTCAAGTTGGCAATGAACAAGGGCGATCAGGTGCAATACCTTTGGAAGGTGGACAAGGGACATTTGAACTTTGACACCCATGCCGACAATAAAGAGGTCAGTTACTTTGGCTATAACAAGGGGAAAAAAGTGACTCAAGACAGCGGTACTCTGACCGCTGCCTTTGACGGTAAGCACGGTTGGTTTTGGCGGAATCGCTCCAAAGTTACCGTTGTCGTTTCGCTTAATGTTGAAGGTGAATTTAGCGAAACTGTTCGGGTGTTATAAATCGATGGGCGACTCTGTAAGTGCTACTCGGGATAAACATCCGGTGTCACAAATACCCGGGTAGTAAACGACAGGTCACGGTAAGGCGGGTTGGGATAGATCAGTTCTACAAAACTGGCTTTCCAATCCTTCTCAGGTGCATTCAATGAAATGTCTGCCCGGCAGCTTTCCTTGCAGTGGAATTTGAGCGCTTCGGACTTGAACCGGGTGACCGTCGGATTGTCAGAACTGGTTCGGAAATCTCTGGCATCAGGGTTTTCAGCGGTCCACAGTTTCATGGCTTTGGGAGGCATGGAGGCCACTATTTTCAAACTCTCATCATTCCTATCCCAGTTGATAGTGGGCATAGGGCGGTCTTCAATGATGGCCCCGTAAAAGGATTCTGTTGTCTCACTGACCAGAGTGCGATCCATTTTGACAATGTAATGCCTCAGGTCCGGCAAAAACCTCAGCCACTTGTCACCTTTCAGATCGTCAAAGTAGAAACGACTGGAGTCGGGTAAGAAAAAATCATCGCCAGTGGCATTAATGATGTACTTAGGCATGGTCAGCTGCGACAGGTATGAATAAGGATCGATAACGTCCATCAACTGAGTCAGAGGCTGGGTACCGATCGTAGGCATTAACGAGTAGTAGTCTTTGACTGCCGGAGCCCAACGTTTATAACTGTTAAAGTGATGCCTCATGCTGTCTTGCAGGTTAAGAACATCGATTACCATGGGGATTATGGCAGATACTCTGCTGTCCATCGCAGCGGTTAACCAGACAGTCCAGCCTCGTTTTGAGCCTCCAGCCAAAACAAAGTGGTCAATCTTTATGTGTTTCTCTTTCATCAGCGCCTGAACCGTGTCCATAGCCCGAACAGAGGCTTTTACCATGGGTAACCGTAGCGGCCAGTTGTAGTTTTTCTGAGGGTTATCGATAAACTTCTGCCAGGTATAGGCGACAAGTGCATCTTCTTTGAGAGGTTTATCATTCCCGAATTGCAGAAACTGGTTAGGGATGTCTTTCAGATCAACCACTACTGACTGGGTTCTGGCGGCGATATGAGAAAACAGCAGGTCGTCATTAGGACCTTTATTTTTTACGGGTATGTCAGCCGGCTGGTGGATGGTGCCACCATTGATATAGAGCAGAGCACTGTTTTCGGTGATTTTTTCCGGAACATACACCATGATCCGGTGATCCCAGATCGGGTCAGAGACTTTATCCTGCTCTGCCACATTCCAACGGAGGGACTTCATACTGACCGGGTAGGCTTTGACCTTCAGTTTTTGTCCATCCATTTCAACGGTCTCTTCGATGGCTGATTGAGCATTCCATTGATAATTCTTGTCTTTCTGCTTCAGATAACAGGGCAACACGTCATGAAAGTGCTTGCCCAGGTATGAAGGTGAGCAATTATCAGGCAAGACTTTCAGATGATCTCTGGCATAAACCGAAGTGTTCAGAATCAGAAGGCAAAAACAGAGCCCAGTCAGAAAATTGATGTGAAATCTGGAGAAGTAATCTTTTGTTATTTTGTTGATCTTTTCTGCAAAGTTCATAGCAGTCCGGAGTGGTGTTGCAACAGCATTCTCTGCTGAAAATTATCATTGCCAATGAATTCAGCCAGCTTTATTTCATGATCTCGCTGGAGTTTTGCCTTGGCACTACTGCTAACAAAGTTATTGCAGGCTTCTGACTCAAGATCAAGGCAGGCTGTGACTCTTTGTTGATATCGAGCCCTGGGATCACTCTTTACCCAAAGGCTCTGACCGGGAAGAAAGCTAAATTCCAGACCGTTGCGAGTGAACTCAACAATTTTGTCAAAGGATAGAAGAATACTGTTGGTTGTCTGATTGGGGCTGAAGCCATAGACGGCTTCTACAAACTGGCTGGTCAGATCTATTTTCAGAATACCCGGGTCGTCAGTGGCCAGTGTGACGGCGATGTTATTGCCTGCATAGACTGGGAATGGGTGCTTTTCTTGTGGCCCAATGCCATTCAGTCTCTGGTTACTGGTAAATGGCACTTCAATAGCGATGTCCTGACCCAGCATTGTCTCCAGCAGTTCTGAACTGCAGTTGACGTATTCTTCATTGCCGATGCTGGACAGTTTCAGGCAGTCCTGTGCCATGAGACTGAGTCCGTGGCCTATGCGTTTGGGCTGAACTATCTGGATGGCAATGGCCAGGGTCGTACGATAGTAAATATCCTCGACTGTGGTTTTGACCAGTTCTCCAGCGTGTAGGCTGATATGGTCTTTCACCAGAGGGTAGCTGCTGTTGTTTTTCAGAAAGCGCAGCATTTTCATATGACTGAGGTAATCGTTCAGCGCAGTCTCATTATTTTCAGGCCCAACTATATTAACGCCCAATACTTGGGGGTCATTACTGGAGAGACTCTGCTGCGCCAGTTCAAAGGCAAAGATCATCTGGGCGTAAACCTGGGGCAGGGTGTCGGTCCGGTGAATTTCGTGAAGAAACCTGACAGTGACGGTGCACGCGGGCTGAGCAGGTTTGTCGGCACAGCTTAAACGATCGTCAGAAACTTTCAGAGCATTGGCTACCTCTTTGGCTGCCAGCTGCAACTGGGTTTGAAAATCAGGCAGAGCGACTAACTTGGCACGAAAATCTTCTAAACTGCTGGTACTGTCCGGATCAGGTGTTGGAAAGTTTGTGATCAGGGCAAACAACTCATCGGGTCCGGTGGCCTCATTCCAGTAAATCATCGATTCTATGTATGAAAGCCCGTCAACAGCCGCTTTTTCGCGAATGAATGAAACGAAGTCGGCATCTACTCCATCAAAGAGGGCTGCCACCAGAGGAAAGAAATTGAAAAAATGCCAGTTGCGAACCTGTACGGTGTCTGAACTGTCAGGGACGGTCAGTTGGTTGATCAGGGTTTCACGGTTTTCTTCCTGACTGACATAGTCCTTAACCGTTTGTTGAGATCCATCGCATTTGACAATGTGCTGGTTGGCGTCCACGCAAAGGCCTCGCTCTATCGCGGTATCAATAATTTCCTTGGGCTCAATGGCCCCCATAAGATGATGGTGGAGGTTGCCACCTTTGGGCAGCTGATTCATGAAAGCCTGGAGTGCTGGGCGATGGTTGCGAATACGATCAAAGTTGTCACTGGTCTGCTGAATACCGGCACTGAGCTCGGAACTTTTGTGCAGAGAGGCAGAAAAACTGCTGTGAGACATCAAGAGCAGTACAACCAGAAAAATGCGAAGAATAAAACGTGAACTCATATTTTATCTGCGGCTGATACTAGTGGAAAAACAGTATAGTAGGACTTACGCATTGATGGCATCTGTAAATTTTGGTAACAGATAATCTTTGCCCTTTGCAAAAATCTCAATGAAAGTGCCAACCACCCTCTTAAGGAAGCTCTGAAAAACCTGTTGAGATTTCCAGTCTCAATCTTTGGCTGCTCAAAAAAACAGCAAAATATTTAAAAATAACGCTTTTTACAGCACTTCTGCGAGAGCAGCCCAAATTCAGGGCGCACTGCCCCCAGATCAGCCCGCTAACAGTTTCCTCTTAACCCGGAACAGGTTGTACAGACCAAACAGCATGAACAACTGACAGGTATTTTTCTTCACCCCCCGATAACGCACCTTTCGGAACCCCCACTGGCACTTAATGACCTGAAATGGATGCTCAACCTTGGCGCGCCAGCCAGACAATTTGCGGTGACGCTTTTTTTGGCTGTTCGACAGAGGGGGATTGCGCTTTTCTTTATCACAAATCGCATAGACAACATTATTAGTCCGATTAGCCCGGCACTCTTTCTTGTACTGGTTCCTGTACTGATCGTCAGCGTAACCTTTGTCGCCCCCTACTACTTGCTCTTCTCCATGCAGGAGTTCTTTTCGTTGAGTACTGTCATGGCGCTTGGCTTCTGTGCCTGTCAGTGAGTGGACAAGAGAGCTGTCACTATCAACGCCTATATGAGCTTTCATGCCGAAGTCATATTGGTTGCCTTTTTGGGTGGAGCTCATTTCAGGATCACGTTTTCCGCTTTTGTTCTTGGTACTGCTGGGGGCGGCGATAAGGGTTGCATCCACCAGTGTACCTCGCTTCATGAGCAGCCCTCTTTCTTTCAGATCCCTATTGATGGCTGCAAAGATGGCTTCCTGCAGATCATGCTCTTCGAGCAGATGGCGAAAATTGAGAATGGTTGTCTCATCTGGAACGGAACGGTATCGATAAAAGGATCGAGACGTAAAAAGCGCTGGAATGATAGCCGATCCTTAATGGCGTCTTCAGCGCCAGAATCAGAGAGCCCATACCATTGCTGGAGGCAGTTGATTCGTAACATCAACTCGGTACTGTTAGGTTTTCGTTCTGACACTCTATTACACTCTATTACACTCTATTACACTCTATCTACCTCCTCTCCACCTTCGTCCGGTAAATCATCCTGGCGATGAATAGCCCTGCTCCTACCAGTATTGCTACAGTGGTTACACCACCCAAAACGCCTCCAACGATACCTATTTTATCAGCTGAAGGATTGCCGTAAGTACAGAGCTGGGTAAGGGTATGGTTCAATGAAAGGCAGGAGGAATTGCTATACGAGCTCTGATTCATACTGGTCTCAAACAGACCTTTCGGTAATTCATGATTATCAGG
>NZ_JBPCXO010000307.1:0-20768 GCF_051008435.1 Endozoicomonas sp.
CACGTTACAGCTCGACCTTAAACCCTACACAAGAGTGGCGTAAGACATACTCCGGTATGCAGCCGTGTTGACGGTGTAGATAAACCCAGAGAATCACTGATTGTCGCAGGTTTTTAGTAGCGGTATAGATCATTTTGCCTGAAAGCTCATGAGAGCTACCGGATAGTCTGGCAGCTCTTCCAGTATATGATGATCCATCAACTGCCATTGCGTCTGTTCACCGATCTCACGAAACTGCTCAACACTTTCCGGGAAGTCAAACTGGTTAACGTGTTCCAGAACAAAGTTTTGCCAGTCACCCTCCAAGACACTAATGCCTTTGAAATATTGGCTGACACTTTCAAGATACTGGTCTCTGCTCTGATCCTCGAGCCTTATGGCATCAATCATAAAAAACGGGCAACCGGGCTCTGCTCTCTTTCTGATCTCTGAAAAAAGCGCCTGCTTTTCTTCGAGGGAGCCATGGTGAATGGCAAAACTGCTGAAGACCAGGTTATAGCTGCTCTTCACTGGCAAAGGTTCGAAGATATTACTCTGGAAGAAGTGTATTTCCAGGTCCGGTCTGGTCATGTTTTGCCTGGCCATAGCCAGGACGGATTCCACAAGATCAACCGCAGTGTATGAGGCCAGTGATAACTCTCGGGTCATCTTCGCAGTGAGTGAGGCGTCTCCACAGCCCAGGCCGAGCAGGTGAACGGCTTCATTGGCAAAGTGCTGCTGGAGTTTTTGAGCTGTAATCTGCATCAGTTGCTGGTGACCCATGACATTGTTGTCTATGAGCCAGCGGTAACACTGTCATTGCTCATTGAAAATATCGGCTTCGGAACGATGTTTCATCGGCTTTTAAATTTGTTTTGATGATGGGAAGAGCGATAAAGTGCTCGATATCATTGAAGCAGGTCAGGAGTACCTGTCCAGTCTGATAAGAATCCAGGAGCCTGACCGAGAATAGACAGCCCGGCCTAAAGTCCAGGAAGGTCGGCCAGATTTCCCACTGAATTTGCTTAAATAGGTCAACTATTCGCACAAATTCAGTGAAAAATCTGACTCGATCTACTGAACTTTATTCTCGGGCGCTATTCTCGGTCAGGCTCCCAGGCAACCTTCCTGTAGTATGTCCTGATGCTAATATCGAAGAGCTCATGTTATCTTGACGAGTATCTAACCATATTGGTCTGGTTTTGTTCAATAAATCATCAGCTGTCTGTCTTGATGTGATGGTTTCATGGGCAGGACTCCTACCAGTAAACAATCAGGAGTTATGATGCAAGCTACACACTGGATCGCCGTTGCTGCAGGTGGCGCATTGGGGGCCATTCTGAGGGCATTTATCTATGAACTGTTTGTTCTGACCCGCAATCCACATTTGCATCATTATCCGACACTCACCGTTAACCTGGTGGGCTCCATCATTATGGGGGGTTGCTGGTATCTGGTGGTGGAAAAAGCCATGTTACCGCCAACCTGGAAGATATTCGTGATGACCGGCTTTCTGGGGGCACTTACCACCTTCTCAACGTTCTCTCTGGATCTGATGAGACTGCTTCATTCCGATCAGTTTCTGACAGCGCTTGTCTATGGGGTAAGCAGTGTACTGGTCTGCCTGCTGGGTACCTGGTTGGGTTATCAGGGAATCCGCTGGGCACTGTAAACAATTTCCGTAATTAAACGGTCTTCCCCTTGTGAATTTGCAGACTTTCCTTATTATTGGTGCTTCACGGTGGTCCGCTCAGGATCTCTGCACTCGTCCTGATTCAGGACCATTTGAATTGTTCAAGACATAAGGTTACGGAATTCACATGCTGGATCCCAAATACGTTCGCAGCAACCTCAATGAAGTGGCTGCATTGCTTCGTAAAAAGCATTTCGAGCTGGATGTAGAGCGACTGAACGCTTTAGAAGAGCGTCGCAAGTCCCTGCAGATTCACACCGAACAGCTGCAGAGCGAACGTAAGTCCGGTTCGAAGGAATTCGGCAAGATTAGATCCCAGGAGGGTGACACCTCCGAGCTTAAGGCCCGCATGGACCAGATCTCTGCTCAGGTAAAAGAGTCCGAGCACGAACTGTCAGCTTTGAAAGTAGAATTGAATGATCTGCTGCTGGGAGTGCCTAACCTGCCTCATGAATCTGTGCCAGAAGGTAACGATGAAGAGGACAATGTTGAAGTTCGTCGCTGGGGGACTCCGGTCGACTTCGAATTCGACATTAAGGATCATGTCGATCTGGGCGAACCTCTGGGTCTGGATTTTGAAACCGGGGCCAAGCTCTCTGGCGCTCGCTTCACGCTGATGCGTGGGGGCATTGCTCGCCTTCATCGTGCACTGGCTCAGTTCATGTTAAATGTTCAGACTGAAGAGCATGGCTATGAAGAAGTGAACACTCCTGCTCTGGTGCATGACGCAGCGCTACTGGGAACCGGCCAGCTGCCTAAATTCAGTGAAGATCTGTTCAAGACCGAATGTGCTGAAGCGGAGAAGCCATACTACCTGATCCCCACGTCTGAAGTGACGTTAACCAACGTTGCACGTGACAGCATTCTGGATGAGGCTGAATTGCCATTGAAACTGACTGCCCATTCCTGTTGTTTCCGCAGCGAAGCCGGCAGTCATGGTCGTGATACTCGTGGCCTGATTCGCCAGCACCAGTTTGAGAAAGTGGAAATGGTGCAGGTGGTTCATCCTGAGAAGTCCTTCGAGGCGCTGGAAGAAATGACCGGTCATGCAGAAGCTATTCTGCAGCAGCTGGGTCTGCCTTATCGTGTTGTGGCACTGTGTGGCGGCGATCTGGGCTTTGGTGCAACCAAAACTTACGATCTGGAAGTCTGGTTGCCAGGACAGGACAAGTACCGTGAGATTTCTTCGGTCAGTAACTGCCTGGACTTCCAGGCTCGCCGAATGCTGGCTCGCTTCCGTAATCCTGAAACCGGTAAGCCGGAACTGCTGCACACCCTGAACGGTTCAGGTCTGGCAGTGGGCAGAACCTTGGTGGCCATTCTGGAGAATTGCCAGAATGAAGATGGTTCAATCAATATCCCGGAAGTACTTCAGCCTTATATGGGTGGAGTCACTGCTCTGGGCCGATAATTCGGTTTGAATACCAGGTCTGCAATCTTGCAGGCCTGTCCCTCCTTCAGCCAAACTCCCACGTTGCTTGCCATTTCCTTTCTTAAAAATGCTTTCCCCTGTCGATAACCTTATCAGGTCAATCGGTCTCAGGGAATTTGAATGGCAAAGGTAACAGATTTTATGGGAGTGCTTTCCCAGGCTGTTTCGGAGCCTTCTGTGGGGGAAACAGGCCCTAAAGCGGAAGGTGTTCGCTTTCAACTGCTGGATATTATTCCCGTTCTTGGTCGTGCCAGACAAAAGAAACGGGAAGAGGCACGCCTGATTGATGACTTTGTGGTCGTGGTGGTTGATGACAAAGACATTGAGCAATTTAAGGGCCACACAAAATCCAATTCAGGTGCCTACTTTGTCAAGAGTGATGAAGAGCGACAAGCTGTTCTTAGCCATTATCGTGACAGTCAGCCCAGGGGCTCAGTGGTGCATATCACCAAGCCGGGCGACTTTGATAAAGATGATCTGATTCGTACCGTGACCTGTGACCCGGAAAAAGGACTGGCAACCAGCGCAGGGCGTTTGTACGAAGATGAGCCCATGACCCTGGTGATCGATTTCCAGAAGCTGACACCGGCGCAGACCGCCTCTCTGAATGAACTGTTTGATGACCCGCCTCGCTATCAGGGACGCATTCTTGGGCCCAATATCACCGTTTCGGCTTTCGTCCACGAAAGTATGCTGGAGAGTAGCCCCTATAACCCTGGCCCTGACTTCTGGAGAAGGGTCGATGATCTTGGGGTGAAGGAATTAGCTGAGATCGATCTGGCATCAGCCGTGAGTGATGAGGTTGAACTCGGCGTAGGTAATCTCGAGGACAGTGAAGACGGGTTCGTAGATGCTGTGGAGCATGGGCAGGAATACAAGGATATCAACTTTCATGACGCTGCTGGATGCTGGCATGCCTATTTGTTCGGCGGTATCCGTATTTCATCTTCGGGTTCAGTAGAGTTTAAAGAAGGTTTATTAGTGGGTCTTCCCGAGGATGTAGCCTATCTAAACCTGGTCAATGCACCCTGGGATGACCCTTCCTTTGAACGTACATTAGCCACAGCCCACCGTGAGAAAGGTTTCTGGGCTAATGGCAAGTGGGTGTCTCTTCCCAGGCAATTGAAGCTCGCCCGATCGGTTACCGACCTTGAAAAGATTAATGAGAGACTGGACAAGCTTACCCCTGGTGAGGAAGGGCAGTCCTATGTCTGTGTCAACGAGCAATACTTTGATCGTTTAACGTCGGATGTGAGTCTGGCCAATGGCGAATTGAAGCACTGTGATACCTTTGCTTCACTGGTTCAGGGTAAAACACCTTGCACCGTCATGGTGACAGGGGCGCTGGAAGAGTTTCAGTGGATTCAGCTTCTCAGCCGTCTTGAAAGTCTTGACCCCAGACCGTCGCTGGCCATTCAGGAGGGTTGCGACCTGCCTGAAGGGTTATCCCTGTCTCGTTTTGTTCGGCCTGTCGAGGTTGAGGCTCCTGCGCTGAAAGCCGGGGCTGACAATGTTTATGAATATGTAATTACATCCAAGACTGATCCCAATACCCTGTTGGCTACTACGCCCATGGCCAGCCAGAGAGCCATGTCATTCAGGGAAGTGTTCTCGCCATTGATGCAGGCTATGGAGAGTGGGAGAACCATCAGACTGATGGGTTTGGAAACCAATTCTGAGGTAGCGCGGTTACTGGAAACACTGATCGCTCCGCTTCCCTATATTTATCTAAACGGTCGACGGATCGACTTGCCCTATCTGCAGCTTGAATGTCCTATGCCGGGTGATGCCAAACTCCCCGGGTTATGGACCTCTGTCGTGAGTAAGTCCGTGGCTCCTGCCGTGGTAGACGCCAGAAAATTAGCAGAAGAAGTGGCCAAAGAGTCAGGTTGTCATCAGGGCTCTTTGAAAAAAGTCATTGATGTCCTGCATTTGATGAAAAGTATTCCCAGGAGTCGTCGTCGGGAATACCCGGATGCCCTGCCAGAGGTGAATAAAGCTTTTCTTGAAAAAGTGGTGAGTGAAGTAGAGCGGGAGAGAAAAAGCGACTGCAGTCCGGAGGCAACGAACTACCACTGGCAAAAAGCGCTCAACGATCTGCTGGCAAAAGAATATCGCCTTGTCCCTGACGTCTATGGCTTTATCAAAACCGCCATTGCTGAACAGTTTGATCGGGGAGGTCCAAAGCGGGTTGATATTCATGGCGTTCGTGCCTGGCTGGACAAACACCCGAGGGTCAGAGCACAGGATTTGAAAGCGAGCTATTGGGAACTGGTCCGATATTTCAGTCCGGGCTGCCTGCCAGCAGTGGAGGGCTACTCAACCTGTTTTGACAGTGCATTGGCGAAAGAGCTGGTTCAGCTTGTTCCCGAATCTCAACAGCGATTACTGTCCAGACGCCTGGAGTGCAGAATTACTGAGACCCCTCCCATTCAATGCTTCGATGGCGACCTTCAGGGACGCCTCTACAATGCGTTAATGGCGGCAGGTCAGGAAAAACGTGTTGATCAAACCACACCCGTTCATACTCAGGCAGCCAGGCTGACTTTTGAGCTCAGTCAAAAGGGAGTAATGAGCAACCCTGAGCAGATGAGCGACCTGCTTAAATTGCACTTTCAGCCGGAATTGCTGGAAGAGGATTTCAGTGACCTCTCCGAAGCCCTGACCCAGCGAAATGACAGTCAGTTTCGTCAGAAACGCAGAGTAAAGCGTATTCTGGAAAGACTGGAAACGAACCCCATGATCATGATCAAGGGAGAGGCCGGAACGGGCAAAACCTTTACCGCACAGGCGGTGGCAAAGGCTTATGCCAGTCGTTACACGGAACAGTCGGAACCGGTCGTTGCTTCATTAAGTCCAGAGCATAAGCAGGAAGATCTGTTTGGTTCCGATGCTCTTTTGGCAAGGCCCGTAGTGATCACCAAGGACAGTCTGAAGTTTTCATCAGCCAGCAGTACACTCTGGGCGGCCCTGTGTCAGGTGACTGAAACGCCTGAGCAGAGTGGCTCTGTTCAAATTGCGTTTGATCGTGACAACATCAGGGCATTGAACAAACTATTGGCTCCCCTGGATCTTGAAGATGAATGTGCGGAGATGGTCAGCCAGCTTCAGGACAACGAAATGAAATTCTCTGATGGCCCCATCATGAAGTGGGCCCGAATGAGAAACCCGCCGGTTCTGATTCTTGATGAGGCCAACCTGGTTAAAGCCGGAGTGCTCCAACCGCTTATTGGACTGTCTAAAAAACCTCCGGTGCTGAATATTTTAGGGCAGGTCATCGAGCTGACGGATAAACACCGGGTGATTATGACCGGTAATCCGGAGAGTTATGATGGGCGGATGATTGACCCTGAATTACGGAAACATGTCTTACCCATGTTCTTCCGGCCGATTAATCGTTCTGTCTTGACGGAGTCGATCATACGTCCCGGTCTGCCTCAGGAGTGGCCCTCTGAACGGCTTGATCATGCAGTCAGTACCACAGCCCGGCTTTATGATCATTATCAAAGTGTTTTACCCGCTCATACCTTTGGACCCAGAGATATTAAAGACATCATTGCCAGAATTCGAGGTTTTTGCCCTGAAGGGACTATACCTTCTGAGCAGGCTCTTAACGCGATTATCTGGGAATCCATGTCCCAGTGTCTTGAAGGGGAAGTGGGTAAGAAACAGGCGCGTGAGGCCAGAGCTTTAAAGCATTGGTATATGAAAAATCATGAATGTGATTTTGCACCTATTGAACAAAGAGCAGAGACGTTCAGAGCATTTTACCAGCAAATGAAGGAAGCCCACGCGGGCGGAAAATTCGACTTTGATGCGCCTTCTGTGAAGTCCCTGGCGATGAAAGTCTGGCAGGAGCTGGAGAAAACCGGGGGTAAGCGGGCCACCATTATTGAAGGTGAAGCAGGGCGGGGCAAGGACGCTCTACTGGATATCCTGTTACCTTTCTGGATGGCTTCAAAAGGGGAAGATCCGGCATTTGAACGGATCAATGCCAGTCCTGAAAACTGGGACGAGCTGAAAGAGATGACCCAGCGAGCCATGAAAAAAGGTTCCAAACTGGTGATCAGTGAACTGAATACTCTGCCCAGTCGCTATCTGGAAGGATTGTTCAATGAAATTCTGGGGGGGGAGCCAACCCCGGGCTTCAAACTGCTGGCGACGATTAATCCTTCAACCTACAGTGGCCGCGAAAAAATGTCAGAGGCGATGGCCAGCCGCTGTGTGAAAGTCGAGATTGATGGCTTCACGCTTAATGAGCTTGAGGGTATTCTGAGTCGCCGTTTCAAGGATAAGAAGAAGTTTACAGACTGGCTGGTGGCAGAACATTTTAAACTGGCTACCCAACTGGAAAGTCAGGGCTCCTCAGTCAGGCTACCGCTCAAAAAGCTGATCAAGTCCGCACAGAAACTGCATACCCTGGCAGAAGTGCATTGGCAAAGAGTATTTGATAATGAGTACCGGCTGGCTCGTATGGCTCTTAAAGGGCATGAAGAGACGGTTACTCCCGCAGTAAAAACATCGACCAGTCAACGCAATGAGAGAGAAACAGAGCTTTGTCGTTATCTGAACAAAAAGAGAGAGCGTCCTGTGACGGTCATATTGGATGGTCCTGGTGCCAACGCTGCTTATCTCAGCGAACGTTCGATTCTGGTTTTACCCGACCTTGGTAGTGTAAGAAGTCTAAAAGCTCTGGCGGATAAAACACTCCAGACCCATGATCAGGAAATGACCATACGTTCAGGGCTGGAAACTCTGGAGGCCGGAGGTATTGAACATCTCTGGAATCCCGGTACAGATTCCCCGGAATTAATAACTATTGAGGATGAAGGGACACTTCTTGTCTCCGAAGAGCTGGCAGACGTTAAGGAAGATTCAGGCACTTCTGTTGATTCGCCGTCTGCTCCCAAAGTCCCCAACGAACAACAGCAGAAACCTTTACCTGGCGCCACAACGGATAAGCCAGCCCGAAGTGAGCAGGCAGAAAATGAGCAGCTGGTGGCTCAAAAAAAGAAAGAGAATTTCTCCATGTTGGGCCTGGCTACGTCTCGATTACCACGTTCGGAAATGGTGAGTGCAATCATGGGGGCCGGTTCAGATCTCATGGCTTCCGTCATGAAAATGTCGGGATCTAAAGAGCTGTCTGAACTGTTGAATGAGTTCATGCCTGCGGTGGAAACCGGAATGAAAATGGCCGTTGATCCTGTTTTCATGAACTCTGTCTGGGAGCATACGTCAGGCAGGGTCAAAGGACAGGTTCTGGAACAAAGCCCTCATGCTGCCAAAGCGATGAAAGCGTTTTCCATTCAGGAAACGTTGCCGGCTTTACTGTCCGTTCCCAGGGAAGAGATGTCTGAAGCTTTGCTAAAGGATGTCCCTGAAGACGACCTTCAGGGTCTCATCAATCGCTACTTGCCAAAAAACGAGGGCGAGCCACCTCTGGCATTGAATACTGAAAACCTACAGAAGGCTCTGATGTCTGCAAAGGAGGATGAGTGGTCAAGTTTGATACGGTATATGCCTGAAAGCCGGCGCTTGCAGATGCTCTCCAAGGCAGAAGATGGAAAGTTAAATCAGCTACTAACGAAGATTCCTGTTGAAAGCCAGAGGCAGGTGATGGCTGAGATCGGGCCTGACTTGATGAAGGCAGTGCTGGCTGAAATCCCCAAACAGCTGGTTGAGGCCAGGCTGGGCAGTCTTTCGGAGGAGGAACTGTCGGAAGCGATCAAACATATACCCGAAGAAAATATGGCTGGCATGATTCAAAAAATGTCCAGTGATGCTTTGGCGGCTACGATTGAATCCCTGCCCACTGACGATGTGAACGCCATTGTTGAAAATGTAAAATTGTCTTCAGTCGCTTCTGCACTGGCTAAATTGTCACCCGAAGAGCTGGAGCAGGCATTGAAAGAAATACCCGAAGAGCAGGTGGAGAGTATTATTGGGCAAATCCCCCGGGATAACCTGCCTGATCATCTGAAAGCGTCCCATGGACAAACCTGGGCGGAATATTTCAAGGCGATGGGTACGGGTGTGAAATCCATGCTGACCGACATGGCTGGCAATGTCTCGGCTGGCAATGTCTCGGCTGATGTCTGGGTCCATCAGGGGTTATCAAAATTCAATCACAAAAGAAACGTGGCTACGGCTTTTCGAAAGGATTTGCCCAGAGATGTAAGAACGCCTCTGATCAATGAGTTCGTAAGATTTCTTGATGATGAGCTGAATCTGGAGCTGGATGTCAATGATAACTTCGCGATTCCTATTCTGGGTTATATTCACGCACCTTTCAGAAATGCCTGGAAGCATAAAGCAGAGGGCGAGTTGGGCAAAAAAGAAGACGAGCAACTGGTTCGACTGGTGGACCTGTTCTGTAAGAATGCGACACGTCCTCTTCATGTGGTTGAAAAAGACAAGGAAAAAATAGACCTGGAAAAACTGAAGGAGGAAAGAAAAGCTTCTTTCGCCACCCTGGGTTATCAGTTACTAGACGGGTTCCATATCGCCTTGAAGGGACATGGCAAGTTTTCGAAAGAGGCTTATTGTTCCATGCTGGGCAAGATGCTGTTTGATTATCATGCTTTTAAACCTTCCGCAGTCATTGCTCAACTTCCGATGCTTCAGGGGCATCCGGACTACGGTCGACAGGCAGAGGAAGCAATGAATGAATACTATCAGAAGCAGCTGGTACGACGTGATATCCCCTCGACTATGGGAAGCATCCGGGCCGTGGATCGAAGTCTGGAAGCTCATACCTTGAAAGTACCTTATTTGGAAAAGTTGATGAGTTCCAGAGGGATCGATTCAGAATGGAAGTGGGATCCTGCAGCAGGAAAGTTGGATATCCCTCGTCTGGCCAGAGTTGCTGCACCTTTTGAAGGTAAAGGGGATGCGACCGAAAAAAACTGCGTCGTGTTACCGATCAATCCGGATAGATGGCTGGAGCTGGCCAAGCAGGAGTTGGAGAAGTGTCCCAGGCTGGACAAGCAGAAAGAAATTCGTCTGAAGGCTGAAAATGATGTGGTGAGATGCCTTGAAAAAGCGCTTTATGACTACCGTGACAGTGCCGAGTGGGCACTGGTTCAGCAAACGCCGCTGACAAGAAGTCTAAACAGTTCAAAGCTATTCAATACTCTGGATGCAGGCGTCTACTCCATGGAAGACATCGGGTATTTCGTGACAGATGTCCTCAATACGTCGGGCGTTAATTGTCCAACCGTTGTAGCTGAAGCCAGGGGTAAGAAAGGGTTCAAACCCAGTCATGACCCCACCCGGATTATGCAGTCACTGGGGGAACCCAATGCGGTTTATCTGGATGATGAGAAATTAAGACGCTGTATTCAGGATTTGTTAAAGCATCTTCCTGAAGCGCTTTTCAATCGGGTTTACAAACGTTAAGGCTCCTGGGCCTGAATAAGGTTCCAGGCGTTATGTGTTGATCCTGCCAGTCAATATCTTTGCCAGCTGCCGATAGCCTAAACAGGTCAATCACACGAGTGCACTGGCATGGCTAAAGTTACGGACTTCATGGGGGTTTTGTCTTCGGTTGTTTCTGAGCCCACTCATGCTTCCAAAGCGCCCATGGCTGAACCCCTGAAGTACCGTATGCTGAATTTCCTGAAGTCGGGAGAAAAGAAGCAAAAGCAGAAAGTGCTTGATGATTTTGTTGTGGTAGTCAGGGACAGCGACAGTCTGGATCTGTTCAAGAAGGACATTAAGGCCCCTGCCGGAGCTTACTTTGTAGAGAATGAGAAAGAGCGCCAGTCTGTTCTGAACCATTACCGACAAATTCAGCATCCCGGTTCAGTCGTTCACATCACCAAACCCACGGATTTTGATAAAGATCATCTGGTCAGAACGGTGACCTGTAAGCCTGATCAGCCTCTGGAAACCGGCCCTGGTCGTTTGTACGGGGATCTTCCGCTAACGGTTGTGATCGATTTCCCGGAATTGAATGCGGCACAAACGGCTTCCCTCAATGAACTGTTTGATACTCCTCCTCGCTACCAGGGTCGATTGCTGGGACCGAATGTCACTATTGTTGGCTTGATGGAATCCAAAATGCTGGAAAATCGTCCCGGTGTGCCCGGACCGGATTTTCACAGAAGAATGGACAGCCTTGGGGTAATGGAATCACCAGAGCCCAAGGATCAGGATCTGACCGATGAAGCAGTGCTCAGTGTTACTGACCTCGGCAGTGAGGAGCAGGAAGTCCAGCCGAACCCTGAAACCAGTCGGGAGCTGGATTTCTTTAAGCAGAAAGGCAGCTGGCAGTCCTTGTTGTTGGGTGGTATCAGGCTTTCCGATAAAGGGACACTGGGCTTCGAGTCAGGGGTTGTTGTTGCTCTGGCGGAGGCAACTGAAACACTGATTTTGACCAATGCTCCCTGGGATGACCCGGACTTTACCCGTACCTTGGCCACGGCCAAGAGAGAAGGAGGCTTCTGGGCTAACAATGAGTGGATCGTCTGGCCAGAAAATCTGAAGCTGGCTTCGAAAAAGACCTCCAGGGCCAGTTTGCAGGAACGTTTGAAAGAGATTCCTGTGGGAAGTTCTGATCATCCCTACGTTTGTATTAATGAAGAGTGTTTTGACCGCCTGATGTCTGATATCACTTTTGAAGGAGGGCAGTTACGGGGTACCAACTCATTTGCCAATCTGATCGACGGTCGTGATCCTTGTTCAATAATGGTGTCTGGCCCACTTAAAGAGCATCAATGGGTTCAGCTGATCGCCAGACTGGAAGGCATGAATCCCAGGCCGGGACTGATGCTGGCCGATGGTACAAGGCCTCCTGCAGGGTTGGGACTGGATGCACGCTTGACCGAACCCAAGGTCTGCGAAGGGGTTGTTGTCAAAACTGAGAGTGAGATCGAGGACAGGGAAACCGGTGCTGTTTTTGAGTATCACGTGACCTCAAAAACGGATCCGAATACCTTGCTGTGTTCTTTGCCTCTGGTCAGTCAGTTATCGATGACTTTCAGGGAAGAGTTCTCTCCTTTAATGGAAGCGCTACAGAGGGGTGACAAGGTCAGAATTCATGGCCTTCATAAGAACCCGGAAGTCGCACAGTTACTGGAATCCCTGGTATCACCTAACCCCTACGTATTTCTGAATGGCCGAAGAGTCGATCTCCCCAAGCTGCAATGTGAATGTGTCACTTTACCCAGCGCAAAACTGCCAGGACTCTGGAAAAGTCAGAAAGGCCAGACTGAAGTGGCTCGACTCAGTAATGATGAATTGATTGAGCAAGTGGCAAAAGAACAAGATGTTGATGTTGAGTTGCTCAAAAAGGTTGCGAACTTGCTGAACAGTGTCAGGACATTGCCACGAAGTCGTGGCAGACGCTACCCGGACAGTCCTCACCCTTTGAACCGGGAGTTGTTAACCAAGGTCATTCGTCAGGTTCGGTTTGAGCAGAGCAATGACTGCAGTGACAGACTCAGGGCGTATCATTGGCAAAAAGCCATGAATGATGTCGTGGCAAAAGAATACCGGGGGGATGCTTCAGCTTATGCTTTCGTCAAAGCCATGATTGCTCAGCAGTACCCTGAGAAAAGAGTCAGCTTTAGTCACAGGGTGGATATTCATGGGGTAAGAAGCTGGTTACAGGCTCACCCTGCGGTGACTCCGGAAACGTTCAAAAAGCACTACTGGGAACTGGCCCGGTGTTTCACTGCTGACGTGCTACCCGATGTCAGTCATTTCGATGTTAATTCTCCTGAAGCGGTGAACCGATTGATGTCGATGGTGGTTCAGTGCGTTCCGGCACATCATCGCAAAGCGCTCACCAACCAGTTAAGGTGCAGAGTACTGGAGCCTGTTCCCCTGCAGTATGTCGATGGGCAGCTATTGTCGTTGGTTTACAATGCACTGATTGGCGTGGATAGAAAACATCGACAGTATTCTGACAAGTCTGTCTACCTGCAGGCAGACCTGTTCATGGCAGCGTTGTGCAAGCCGGGAGTCCTGCAGAGTACTGAACGCGTCAGACAGATGTTGGCAAAAATACTGAAACCCGAGATATTAGCGGGGGATTATAATGATCTGGCTGACGCCATCGTGCAGCGTAAAGGCAGCCGCTATCGACAGAAGCGACGTATTCAGCGTTTACTGGGCAAAATAAAAGACAATCCGATGGTCATGCTGAAAGGGGAAGCCGGCACCGGCAAAACCTATACGGCAGAAGCCGTAGGGCAGGCCTATTCCGACTATCAGAATTACTCTGAGAAACAGCCTCCCATGGTGTATTCACTGAGTCCGGAGCATACTCAGGATGAGTTGTTTGGCACTCAGAAACTGATCGCTAATCCAGTCACCTTGCGTAAGCAAGAGCTGTCTTTCTCTACAGCACAGGACAGCCTTTGGGCAACACTGTGTGAGCTCAGTCAAACCCCCTTCAACAGTGACAGTCTGACCATTAGTTTTTCCAAGGGAAACTGCAAGCTGTTAAAGCAAAAGATGGGCAAGGACCGTGAAAGCGACTGTTTTGAAGTGATCAGTCGTTTTCAGGATAACCATACTGAACTGGAGCCAGGCCCCATTCTGAAATGGGCTGAAATGGAAGAACCTCCAGTGTTGATTCTGGATGAAGCCAATCTGGTGAAGCTGGGTGTTTTACAATCGCTGCAGGGGCTGAACCGAAAGCCACCGGAAATCTCTATCATGGGGCGGGTGATCAAGCTGACCGACAAGCACCGAATCATTATGACCGGTAATCCGGAATACTATGATGGTCGTATTGTTGATCCGGTACTGCGTAAAAATACTCTGACGCTTTACTATCGCCCCTTCAAAGAATCCATTCTTGCTGAAACCATTGTAGAGCCTGCCATTCCCGGTGAATGGCCTGAGGCGTTGCGCGAGTATGCTGTCAGTACTGTCAGCGAATTATACGGTCGTTATCGACAGGTGTTGCCAGGACATGCCTTCAGTCCAAGAGACATCAAGGATATTCTTGCCCGCGTCAAAGATTACTGTGGGGATAAGTCTCCTTCAAAAGAGCAGTTTAATGCGGTTCTCTGGCAGTCAACTCTGGAATGCCTGGAAGGGGAGATAGAAAAAGGGCAAGCCCGTGAAGCAAGGGCATTAGAGCATTGGTTTCAGACGAAGTTTCCCAGCCATAAAGACCTGGTTGAAGTCAGAGATCAGCAGTACGAAAACTTTTATCAAGCCTGGCGAGCAGCCAGAGATCCCAAAGACTTTTTTGACTATGACACACCCGCTGTAAAGTCTCTGGCAAAAAGTGTCTGGCAGGAACTGGAAAAAACCGGTGGCAAGTCAGCCATGGTGATTGAAGGCGAAGCAGGGCGGGGAAAAGATGTCCTGCTTGATCGATTATTGCCCTTCTGGTTAGCCAGCAAAAATCGTAAACCTGAATTCGAAAGAATCAATGCCAGCCCGGAAAACTGGGAAGAGCTGAAGGAAATGGCCGCCCGAGCCATGAAAAATGGCACCCTTCTGGTGATCAGTGAATTAAACACCATGCCAAGTCGTTACATTGAAGGTCTGTTCAATGAAGTGTTGGGAGGAATACCCGCCCCCGGATTCCATCTGATCGCCACCATCAACCCATCAGACTACAGTGGTCGTGAAGCCTCGTCTGAAGCACTGAAGAGTCGTTGTGTTCAGAAGCGACTTGTTGGTTTCCAAGAGTCAGAGCTGAGAGGTATTGTCGGCAGACGCTATAAAAAACAGAAAAAGTTTACCGACTGGCTGGTTTCAGAGCACTGGCAGCTGGCCCGTAAACTGGATAACTGCAAATCGCCTGTGCGTTTACCACTGGCCAAGCTGATTGATGCTGCGAAAAAAATCAAAGATTTGCCCAGAAGTCAGTGGCAAGCCCGGTTTAATAAAGAGTACCGCTTGGCTCTAAAGGCTGTGAAGCATGCAGGAAAGGGTTCTTTATCAGCGGTTAAAGTGGATGAAGGGCGGATTGCCCGAGAGAAGTCACTTTGTGATTTTGTCAATCAGCGTTCCTATCAGCCAGTGACTGTGATTCTTGAAGGAGAAAAATCCAGGCCGGTTTATGATGAAGGTAACCGGATATTGCGACTGCCGGATCTGGGCAAGCGAAGAAGTCTGGAGACACTGGCCATGTCCACGCTGGACAGCCAGAAAAAGAATACGGGTTGGGAAGCGGGTCTGAGTGCTTTGGCTGAAGAGAGTCAGTTGCATGTCAGGCCGTTACTGCCAACAGAGGTGTCTTCTTCCGGGGGCGCAGCTAAAAAACCTGCAAAAGATACCGGCAGCTCAGTGGATAGCCCTACGGTGGCTACCCCCGGTTCGCAGTTAATGGATAAAGGGACAAAAGTGCCTGATAAGGCCCAAAAAGAAGCCCAGGCCTCTTCTCTGCTCGACTTTTCTTCTGAAGTTCTGTCACCCGAGGACATGAGTAAAGCGCTGAAAAAATCGGATCCTGCGTTACTGGCTAATTTGATGAGAGAGGTGAATCCGGAGAAGACAGCAGAATTAATGTCCAAACACTTTTCTCCAGAAGATAAAGCCAGGTTGCTGCGTGAAGGCAGTCCCGAGATGAAAGCGGCTTTCATGGAACAACTGTCGCCTGAGCAAAAACAGGCTTTGTACAACACTTCCGGATCGGATGGCTTTGAGAAAATGATTCAGTCCATTCCTCAAGAGCAAATGGCATCGGCTCTGATGAAGGTGGACAAGGATCTTCTGGCACCAGAAGTCCAGAAACATCTGTCACCGGAAGATCTTGCCGGTCTGACCGGTTTTGACAGCGTCGCTGAATTCCAGAAAGCATTGGCGGGTGGAGATCAGGTCAATCCGGAATCGGTCAGTAAACTTTCTCAGGCATTGACGTATGCCTCTCAACGACAGAAAGCACAGTTGGCGAAGCAACTGCCCGTTGAAAAGTTTGAGCAATTAACCGGGACAACCGTTGATGAGGTGGATGATGCCAGCCTGGCCGAGGTAATGGATCAGGTCGAAGATTCTGAGCTGGCAATGCAGCTGGCCACTCATCTCTCCCCTGAGCAAGTCAATCAGACGGTTTCTCAGCTTTCTAAAACACCGGAATTCCCAGTCAATCAGCAGGCTATGGCCCGATTGACCCAGACTCTCGATGGCGCGTCATCTGAACAAAAAGCCGAGCTGGCAGGGATGCTGACACCGGATGCGTTGCAGGCGCTGGTAGGAGCACCCACACAGGGTGGGTCTGACTTCAATCTGTCCGAAGCCCTTGGCAAGGTTGAAAATCAAGCCCTCGCACAGCAGTGGTTAAAGCATGTTCCTGAGCAGAAACAGGCACGCGCGGTGCACGAAGTTAGCAAGTTTGCCGGCCCCCGGGTTTCTGATGAAGAAAAACTGAGGCTTTCTGGCAGACTGGGAAGAGCTACCCCGGATCAGAAGGCAGAGCTGGCAAGACTGTTACCGAAAATGCCACTGGAAGATCTGGTCGGCGAGATCCCGGATTCTGGCTCAATGCCCAATCTGCCAGAAGCCATTGACGGTGTTGATGTCCCACAATTTGCAGAGCATCTGTTAAAACATGTACCCACCGGTGATCTGGAGCAGGCTCTGAAACAGGAGCAGTTCAGTGACCTTCCGGTGAACCCCCAGACGTTACAGACCTATTCAGAAACACTGGACAGGGCGACTCCACAGCAAAAAGCCATGCTGTCCAGGCAACTGCCTCCCGGATCAGTGGAAATGCTGACAAAAGGAGGCGGGCAGCCACAGTCAGACACCGAACTCTATCAGGCAATGGGTCAGGTGGAGCCTTCCAGGCTGGCTGAAGAACTGCTTAAAAAAGTGCCTCAGTCTCAACTTCAGCCCGCGATGGATCAGGTAGAGCGTGAGCAGAAGCTTGCCGGACCAAGGGTCTCGGGAGAAGAGGTCGCAAGGCTTGCCAGTAAGTTGGGCAGGGCAACCACCGATCAGAAAGCAACACTGGCAGAGATGCTGCCCAAAGAATCCCTGAATGAGTTGGTAGGACAAGAAGCCGGTTCAAAAATGGACCTGTCAGAGGCCATGGATGATATAGAGGCACCAAGGTTGGCAGAAAAGCTGCTGGAGAACATCTCGCATTATGATCTGGAGCAGGCTTTGGAACAGGCTCAATTGGGAGACTTTCCGGTGAGCCATCAGGCTATGCAAAAGCTTTCCGAGACACTGGCCAAAACGACTTCGGAACAGAAGGCCATGCTCGTCAGACAGTTACCGTCTGATTCATTAGAAAAGCTGACAGGTCCCGGTTCACCTCTTGATTCAGCCATGGATCTTACCAGGGCAATGGATCAGGTGGATCTGCCCAAAATGGCAGAGGAGTTGCTCAAAAAGGTTCCGGAGCCACAGCTGAAACAGGTGCTGGACCAGATAGCCTTGCAGCAGGAAGAGAAAGCGTCTCTGGAAGATGAACAGCAGGCCAAAGAGCCCCCGAAAAAGTCCAGAGGCTGGTTTTCGGGTGTTAAATCCATGCTCGCGAAGGCTCCAGCCGCAGCCTTCAGTTATATGCCCAACAGTATGAAGGCCAGTTTGATCAAGCAGGTATTGAAAGCCAACCTGCCCAGAGATGCAGCGGGTCATATTCCGGAGGAAATCAGTGCTGAACTGAATAAGCTCATTACCCCGGAGTTGATGCAGCAAGTGACCAAGGATATGTCGGCTTCTGAATTGCAGGGCATGATGGAAAAAATGGCCGATGCCGGTAAAGGACAGAAGGACCAGAGTCGTCGTCCGGACATGAGTAATCTCATGACCCCAGAGCTGGTGGGCACATTGATGGACAAGTTGACAGATCCTGCTCTTAAAAGTGTCCTTGAGCAGTTCAGTCAGCCGGGACCTTCCAAAGGGGCAACGCCTTCACCGAATGATAATATGGCGTCCATGCTGGAAAAGCTGACACCTCAGCAAAAAGTCAGACTCATGGAACATTTGCCTGCCAAGACTCAGTCTGATCTGTTCTCCAATCTGTCGGGTGAAGATCACAGTGAGTTAATGTCTCAGGTGCCTGATGAAGTCGTGACCCAGATGCTGAAGAGTGCGCCCACTGAATTATTGTCTTCAGCCGTTGACCAGATGCCGGATCAGCTGAATCAGGCAATGATGAGTCAGGTCTCCGCAGAGCAGCTCAGTGAAATGATGAAAAAGGTGCCGGCCAAAGCATCTGCTGAAGTTCTGGGTAAAATGAAATCCCATGAGCTGTCATCAGCGATACGAAGACAAACGGATGGCCAGGTCAGTGACGTGACCAAGCATGTCACGAGGGGGGGCATTCAAAGGGGGATGGAACATCTCTCTGGTCATCAGATTGCCTCTATGATGAAGTCCTCCAATCTGTCTCCTGATCTTATGGAAGAGATTGCCGGTCAATTACCCCCTCAAAAGTTGAGGGAGTTGACCGAACAGCGTCCGGACTTACAGTCTTGGCCTGATGAGGCGTATGGATCCCAACAAAGCAAGGGTTGGTTTGGATCCTTCAAATCAGGGTTGTCCCATGCCGCCAGGTTGGCAGGGGGGGCTTTAGCGGCTGCAGGTGGTGGCATAGTTTATGCGATGTCCAAGGTCATGGATGTCGACTCTGCTGTCAGGCTGGGTAATAGCGGTGGAGTCAATAATCGTGAAAGTGTAGTGGCGCGAGTGTTTAAAAAAGACCTTTCCAGGTCGGGACTCAACTCCGAATTCATCAAAGAGCTGCTGATACAGATCAATGGTGCCTTGGATCTTGATCTAGGTGTAAACATGTATTTTGGGCCCTATGCGAAATCCTCTGTCTGGAGCTCATTGGGCCGGGTGTTTAAAGAGAAAAGTGAAGGCCGTCAGGGTGAATACGAAGAAGCACAGATAGTCAGGCTTGTAGACCTGTTTTGTAGAAACTCTGTGCGTGAAGTGAGACTGGAAAAAGGTTCTAAAGAAAAAGAGGCCGATTACACTAAGCGGGTAGATCGTTTCACTCGGTATAGAAAAGACTCTTTTACCAATACTTGCTGGCAACTGGCGAGTACTCTGCATCATCAATTTCAGCAAGGCCGGCTATCGAGGGCTTCCTATGCCAAAATTCTTGGCAGTATGGTTTTTGATTTCAACGCTATACCACCTTCAACGATTATCGGTTTCCTGAAAGTGCTTGAAGGCGATCCTGATTATGGCCACAAAGCCGAGTTGGCGATGAATCACTACTACGAAGAAGAGTTACAGGAACGAGAAATACCGCCTGAGTTAAAGCGTTACTACCATGAAAATACTTACCAGGCGAGGGTGCTGGAAGGAAAGCGCTATAAAATCCCTTATCTTGAAAAGATGATGAGAACCCGTTCTCTGGACAAAGAGTTTAAGGAGACCCCTACAGGTGAAGGGCCCGATAGCAACAGATTGTCGGTAAGGTTACCAGCGTTTCCTGTGAAAGCCTCTAGTTCAGATCGTATTACCATCGTCTGGCCTGTCAATGCGGATGAATTAAGAAGAATGGCTCAAGAACTCTATCCTGTGGATATAACACGGTATGTCAGTCATCAGCATGAGCATGATAGAAGCTGTTTCATGAAAGGCTTGTTAATAGCGTTTGAAAAAGCGATGAGGGACTATGGGGATGAAGCAGACTGGAAGCTGATGCTGCAAGCCCCAACTTATGTTGATCACTTGACTTATGGAGAGCCTCTCAGTCCGGGAATCTATGGGATGGAGTTAGCTGGTTATATGGTTGCTGATGCAGCGAGTCGAAATGGAGATCAAGGTACAGCTGAAATACTGACAAAAAGATCCTTTTCTCAAAGGTCAAGATTTGTTGGCTCAGCGGATCCTGCCAGAGTGCTGGAAGCCATTGATAACCCCAACGCTGTTTATCTGGATCCCCCAAGAATGGAGGAGTGTCTGAGAGACTTTGTAAGCAATATCAGCCCGGATGAGTTTCTTGAAATAGAGCGGCTGGGGCGGGAGAACCGAAGCTCACATACCGATTGATATCAAGCCACCCAGAGCTCCTTCAGGGGCTTTGGGTAACAGGCTCAGAAACCAGGTTTTTCAACCACCGTCGTGAGCAGACTCTGAATACCACCATCAGGGCTTTGGACAGTTCTTCAAACAGGCTGAAAATAAAGACCATATAGAGCGGCAGACCCCAGTAAACAGCGAGCCAGGCCATGGGGATACCAATACCCCACATGGCAACGACATTGATGATAGCGGTGGCTTTGACATCTCCACCACTTCTTAACAGGCCAATAATCCCCATCAGGTTGATAACCCGGATACACAAGCCAATACTGGCTACGATCATGACTTGTTCCGCCATGGCCACGGTGGAGCCTTCAAATTTACCGAACAGGGTGACGACATCCGTCCGGAATACACTCAACAGGCTGCCAATGAACATGGCAATAAACGGAGACATGATCAACATCATCCAGCCCTGGCGCCAGGCCTTGTCAAAACGCTGAGCCCCCAGTTCCTGACCCAGGATAATCGAGCCACCGACACCAAAGCCGATAAACAATGAAATGAGAATGGCTTCAATGGATGAAATTGCTGACATAATGGCCAGTTCATTCACACCGATGCTGGCGTAGATAATGCTGTAACTCGATTCTGCAGTTTTTAGCGTTTGACGAAGGAAGATTCTTGTGGACTGCGGAACCAGTCTACTACTGTGACTCTTGTGCCAAGCCTAGCGAGGTACAATCAACATCACAGCAGCAGGCT
>NZ_JBPCXO010000308.1:0-2808 GCF_051008435.1 Endozoicomonas sp.
GCTTGAGCTGCCATCCGGTCTGGCCATTGAAATCACCCAAAACAAGGATGGCAGTATTTCTGCCATGCAAGATTGTGTCGCCAGTAAGGTCAATCAGCTCGTCACTACACTTCACAGCCTGAGAGATTGCCTGCCATTCTGGGGCGGAAGCGTGTTAACCGAGGCAGAAGCGGATCAGTACAAAACACAGCTAATGGAAACCAAAACCTTTCTGGAGAGCATGCAAGCCTACAACACCACCGGGAAACTTAAGAACTTCCGCTACACAGCTGAGCAGGTCAGAGAACAGAAAGACGGCCTAAACCAGCTGGCCAGTATCAAAAAACTGCAGAATCTGGTTGCCGACCTGTCACCATTGGCAACCTATCTGTCAAAGGCTGAAGCCATCTTGCCCATGGTGCACGAATGGAATGGGCAGGTAAAGACCACCAGGCTGGACACGCTGCAACAACTGAATGATGAGGATAAACGCTCGAAATTCAATTTCCACTCACAGGTTAGCGGCCGTTTAACAAATCTGAAAAATAAATACATATGCATCTACGCAGGTTTATATGCAAAGGCTCGATTAACGCGGTCAGAATACAAGCGTAAAACCAAGCTGGTCAGTGATAACCGTCTTGAACAATTACAAGCATTGAGCACCATCGCCATCCTGCCCAGCAGCCAGCTAATAGACTACCGGAACAAGCTGGCCAGCTTGAAAGCGGCTGGTTCATTATCAGAGAAGGATTTGTTAGCTGACCCGGTTCCAAATAAGTTAAACTTCAGGCCCATCAATGAGGATTTGAGCATATCGGCGGCTACCCGACTGAAGAACCTCGAAGACCAGTTGGATCCAATGATCACCAACTGGACTGAAGCACTGCTAGATAACCTAGCAGATCCAACTACTAAAGACAGTCTGAGATTACTCAATGAGCAGGACAGCGCTCTGATCAATCCGTTTATAGCGGGTCGATCACTGCCGTCCACCGTGAGAGACGACTTTATAAAAGCGCTAAGTCAGGTACTGCAAGGCCTGGTACCTGTCGAAGTCGGCAAGGAAGATATACAAAATGCTCTATTTGCCGAGGGCTCCGCAGCAACTGTAGATCAAATCAAGCAACGTCTTGACCAGTACCTTAACAATAAGTGTAAAGGCCAAGACATCAGCAAAGTACGTATTGTACTGAAGTAAAGAATGGATATGAACCAAAGCGATCTGCCTCTCCAAGATCAAGCCCCAGCTGATAATGGCCCCGTTGAGTGTCTGGGAAAGACCTTCGCCAATGACGAAGAACGGCGTACTTACTTCTTAGGTCTGTTAGCGAAAAAACTAAAAGATCCGGAGTTTCGCAAGATCGAGGGTTTCCCGATTGGAGAGGATGAGGATATGTTGAACTTGTCTGACCCGCCTTATTACACGGCTTGTCCAAATCCATGGATTGCTGATTTCATTGCGGAATGGGAAACGAAAAATCCCGAAAAAGAATCAGGATATCACTATCACCGAGAACCCTTTGCTGCTGATGTCAGCGAAGGAAAAAACGATCCTATATATAATGCCCATAGCTACCATACCAAGGTACCTCATAAAGCGATCATGCGTTATATCCTGCATTTTACAGAACCGGGAGATATCGTATTTGATGGGTTTGCAGGTACAGGGATGGCTGGTATAGCAGCACAATTATGTGGAGATCGAAACACTTTATTGTCAATGGGCTATCAGGTTAAGCCCGATGGCACTATTTTGCAGCAAGATGCTGAGGCAGATAAAACAACTTGGAAGCCTATTTCAAAACTTGGGGCACGTCGCTGTATTCTGAATGACCTGTCTCCTGCCGCTACTTTCATTTCCCACAATTATAATACTCCGGTCGATTTACCTTCGTTTGATAAAGAAGCCAGCAAAATTCTTGAAGAGGCTGAACGTGAATGTGGCTGGATGTATGAAACTCTTCATTCTGATGGTGTAACTTCAGGAAGAATTAACTACACAGTCTGGTCTGACGTATTCATTTGTTCAGAATGTACAGGTGAAGTTGTGTTCTGGGAAACTGCTGTCAATAAGGATACTGGAAAAGTAAGCTACGAATTTTCTTGTCCCCACTGTCGAACAAAGCTCGTTAAAAGACAGCTCGAGTGTTTATGGATGACAACATATGACCACTCTCTTAAGAAAAACATTGAGCAGTCCAAACAAGTACCCGTGCTAATTAACTATTCTATTAATGGCGAAAAAAAAAGTTTTAATAAACGACTAGATGCGAGTGACTTCGAGTGTATAGATAAAATAGAAAACTCAAAAATACCATACTGGTATCCTTCAAACAGAATGATTGAAGGAAAAGAAACTCGTAGAAACGATCGTGTAGGGATAACACACGTTCACCACTTTTATACTAAAAGGAATTTGTGGATCCTTTCGAAAATACGTGACCTTTGCAATTCAAGTCAGACTCTCCTTTTATTCAATTCGCAGTTGATTAATATTAGCAAGCTTAATAGATATCGACCTGGCGTTTCTTATCCATACAATCCTCTTAGCGGTACTATGTACATAGGGTCTCAGATATCTGAATCCAATGTGTTTACTGCTTACAAAAACAAGTTAAAAAAGCTAAAAACCGCCTTCAAAGATATTTCTTCGCCGTCTATAATAACCACCCAATCGCTTACATCACCCATAGATGTAAAGGCTGATTATATATTTATTGATCCTCCATTCGGTGCAAACCTTAATTACTCAGAACTAAGCTCTTTATGGGAAGAATGGCTGCGTGTGAAAACAAATAACAAAATGGAAGCGATAGAGAATAGTGC
>NZ_JBPCXO010000309.1:0-3908 GCF_051008435.1 Endozoicomonas sp.
CAGTCGTGATAAAGGCTAGCCCGGATATTTCATAAACATGCTCCCGCTCTCACTTGCCCATTACCGCTCTAAGGGAGTTTTACTCAGTCGACCGTACTCCCCGGTACGGCACTCCTTCGCAAAATCCCTTAGAGCGACAAATGCCTGCGCGAGATTCGGGGCAGTTTATGAAATATCCGGGCTAGAGCCTAGTTGGTTTTGGTGGTTTTGGTGTTATTTTTTAAGCTGACCAACGTTCAGACTGCTCAGAGCAGAATTTCCCTGAGTGGTAAAACAGTGAAGCCATTTCATTTCGTGAATGATGAAATGGCTGTTGGAGTTCACGGTTACTTGGAATGGTTGACCGGTTTGCTTGAAGAGTGCCACTGCCCGGGGAACTTCATTGAGAACTGGAATTTTTGTCCGGTTTCTCCACCAGGTTGATACATCTGTTCTGTCCAGCTGAGAGAGCCCTTTCTGTCAAGAATCAAGACGCTGGTGTTACGGGTTCCGTAATGATCGCTGGCTATAAAACAACTGGATAAAAACTTTTCCCGTTCCTGACCTACTCCGGTTTCCGGCAATTGGTCATCGGGGGCTGTTGAGCCATCGTGCATCATGGCAATCAGATTTTCAGGTTCGGGCTTCAGGTGGTGTTCGACATGCTGAGTTAATCCCTGGCGAACTTTTTCCAGTTTGGGCCATGGGCTGTTTAATAGATGATTGCTAAGGGCATGGTAGCCTGGTTTCAGGGAGACAATACTGCCCATTCGATTGGAGTAGTAATACAGTCCACTGGTGTCGCCTACCAGCAGATTAAAGCCGGAGTATTGATCCGCTGCACTGTGAATCTGGCTCAGGTAGTCTTTGGGTGAAAGGTCACTGCTCAAGAAGTCACTGACCAGGTGGCCCCGGGAAAGTGTTCCCGGCTGTATGGGCAGTTCTCGATAATTGGTCACGGCGGCAATTCGGCCTCTGCGGCTCAGGGCCAGCCAACTGCCACCGGCTTCCATATCCCGACCACCAAGAATTTCCGGGTTGTCTTCCCAAAAATGAACTGTTTTGGCGGGCCGTTCATAAAACTCATCACGGTTGGCGACCAGAATCAGTGGGTATTGGGCATCCGGTTGCCAGGACAGGGAAATCAGACACATAACTTGAGGCCATCTCTTGTTTTTATCAACGCTGCTGATAGTGCACTAACAGCTGTGAGCCAAAATGTCGTGAGGCGAGAACCGTTAACCGGTTTTCAGATGAAGAAACAACGACATTTCTGGTAAAAAGATATACGTAAATTTTGCTCACTCTGATTCAGATGGTATCACATCTATTTTTTGCTTTACTGGCCACCAATAGTATCCGCTCCTGGACTGTTTTGATTTCACCCCGCTCATCTTGCTGCGCGATCAGGCATGCCAGCTTCTTCCTGTCTCGAGTGTTGTTAAAGTGTCTTATGATGGGCACCTGCTCAAGAAAATATTCCAGTGCTTGAGGGGTATACCAGGTATTCCAACGACCCATACGAATGGAGAATTGGTCTGTCAGCAGACTGATTCGGTTATAGCGCTGAATATAAACGGAGTGAGGAATCAGGTTCAGGCTTTGCCCCCGCCAGCCATCTTCATCCCTTCCAAAAGCTCGTTTGATGCTGGCCTGATCTTTTTCTGTTGACGTCTCCAGAAGATAATATCCCCCGGGTTTCAGGACGCGGAAAGCTTCTTCTTCAACCGCGTTGGGGGCCATGATAGCGGTGACCAGATCAAAGCTTTCGTCAGGAAACGGTAGGTCGCAGGAGCGTCCTTTCAATAAGCTGACATTTTGATGGCCAGAGTCAAAAATGTTCTTACGTGCCTGGGCAAGCATGGTTTCATTAATTTCCAATCCGACAAGGGAGTAGACCTGTGTTACTAAAGGCAGCCACTGAATAGGGTGCCACAGCCAAGATCCAGGCAATGAAAGTCAGGTTGGCAGAGCGATTTAATTTCTTCCTGAATAGCCCATGGACGGGGTTCTTGTCTGCCTCGAATCAGCTGGGACTCATAGTGGGTAAATGCCATTTAGTGTCATTTCTTATTAAACTGGGGAAGGTAATCTATAGCAGAGGGGGAATTGCTATGAGTAAAACACTGACTGCTGCGGTGGTCCAAATGTGCTCTGGACCGGATGTTCAAGCCAATCTAAATCAGGCCAATGATCTATTGTCAGGCATGGCGTCTTCAGCGGATATCATTGTACTGCCTGAATGCTTTGCCCAGATGGGAGGTGATATTCCTGCTCTGGGCAACAATACCAGTGTGGTCAGAAACTGGATGTCCCGGGCTGCGCGCCAATCCAAAGCCTGGCTGGTGGGTGGCTCTATTCCCTGTGTGATCAATGAAGGGGAGAACAGCCGGGCTTCTTGTTTTGTTTTCGACCCTGAAGGCAATGAAGTGGCTCGCTATGACAAGATTCATCTGTTTAATGCTGATGTATCCGACGGTACACGCCGTTATCGGGAGTCTGACGATTATTCTGCAGGAACTGATCTCAGTGTGGTGGATATGGAATTCGCCAAAACCGGGCTGACCATCTGTTACGACGTTCGTTTTCCAGAACTCTATCGCCAGCTGAGAGCAAAGGAAGCTGAAATTATTACGGTACCTTCAGCATTTACGAGGGTAACTGGACAGGCACATTGGGAACCATTATTAAGAGCTCGAGCGATTGAAAACCAGTCGTATGTGCTGGCACCGAATCAGGGGGGGACCCATCCCAACCAGAGAGAGACCTGGGGCCACAGTATGATTATTTCGCCCTGGGGCGAGGTTCTGGCTGAAGCGGATACCGATCCCTGTGTTCTGATGGCTGAGCTGGATATAAAAGCGCTCAGGGAAATCAGGCAGCAGATGCCCAGCTTTGATCATCGAGTGCTGTGAAAGCGCTGTTCCTATACTTGCAATAACCAATAGCGAATGACAGGGCGTCATTATGCCAAGCAAGGGAATAGATATTTTTGGCAGTACAACCAGTATTTCATCTTCGACGAGTTCTATACCCATCGCCTTCCGAGTAACTACCCGATGCCAGCACAGTTTTCAGTATGCTGGCTTTCGCTGACAGCCCCTGCGGGCACTAGCATAAAACCCATGTTTTTTGCTTTTTTCTGCAGGCCTTTCATCACCCTGTCCTGATATTGTCGCTCATAGTAATCTTGACCTTCATCAACGTATCTGCTTCCGTGCTTGAGCATACTGTAAACCAGTCGAGCCAGCTTATGCGCTGTAGCTGTTATTGCCTTTGGCGAGCCCAGTTTGCTTCTCATTCTTCGGCAATAAGCACCCAGCGCACTTTTTGAATTCATCAGAGTAAAAGCGGCCATCCGAAAGGCCATCGCCGCCGCACTGGGTATACGCTTGGTTTTGCGGTTCAATACCTTCCCGCCGGATATTTTGGTACCAGGGCAAAGTCCAAGCCAAGAAGCAAAATGTTTGGCAGAAGGCCAGCGTTCCATATCTAAACCGACTTCTGATAGAATTTTTAGTGCTGCACTTTTATCAATACCGTCAATATCTGTCAGATCAACACCTGCCACCCGATTAAGCTGTGACCGGACATCGAACTCAGGAGCACTTCGGGATTTCCGTTTTTTTTTACGGGTTTGTCAGTGTCTGCTGACTTTGAGGGGGGCAATGCCTTACTGTCAAGCTGCTTCCTGTTTACCACTAATCATACGTTATGACACAGAGAAAGCAGATTTAAGAATATACATCTGTTTTTTCATTCTTCCTGATTTTTAAACAGTTGAAAATTGTCGAAACACTGCAATATTGGCAGTAGAACAAGCAAAAACGGAACTCGCTCATAAGTGAAGTTTGATGATGGCAGAGGTTACACTGGTACTCGGCTTTCCTGTGGAGTTTACAGAAACTGCGAGAACCACATTTTGGGCA
>NZ_JBPCXO010000310.1:0-2142 GCF_051008435.1 Endozoicomonas sp.
GCGTCCCTGTGTAGCACCTTGCAAGTGCATTGTTATTAATACAGGTATTTTGCCTGAACAGCACAGAGGGCGCTCCTTTCAGTTCATTCTGTCTTACTTCTTCAGATCGTTAAGCGGGACTTAAGGGTAATCCGGACATACTGTTCCTTACCCGTATCACTGTTATGCAGACGATAAACTTCACCAATCTCTGGCAGGGTCTTCTCTTCTCGCTGAATGCCCACAATGCTGCGTTGCCCCACCAACTGATCACCCAGCAGTTCGAAGCTGGCTGAGGTGCCGGGCACCACATAGGCTTCGATTCGATCCCGGGCAGCATTGCGTTCATCGACCTGGCTGTCCGTATTGAACAGCAGCACACTGACATTGTCGTCATCCGGTGCGTCGGTGAGGATGATATGACTGCCCAGATAAGCATCATGGTTATCGGTGCTGATGCCAATGTAGGCTTTTCGCAGAGCCACATCTCCGATGGTCCGGTCAATCCGGGAGATGTCCTGGAACAGGTTATTGACATTGCCGTCGATCACCACATTACCAGTGGCTCGACCACCGCCGTCTTCCTCATCACTGAGACGCTGGCTTTCGAAGAGTTTTACATCGTTGTTATTGATGGCCATCCGTAGCTCCTCTGTTCATGATATAGCTTACTGCCTGTAGAAATCTGATCATCTAATCAGTATGCTGCTGGCTAGATAATTCCTTGTTTTTCCGGTGCAAGATTTTTTATCAAAGAGGCAAGAAGCCCTATTTAGTCGTCAATGGATGTATAAAAATGAACACCTTACCTAACACAACAAAAAACCAGATTCTGCACAAAATTGACAATATTGGAGCCCTGACCGGCATCGGCGTGGTGCTGAACCGGGACGACTTCCCTGAAATTCTGCGCAAACCAGCCTCGGAGATGTGTCAGGCAGCGGGCGATTACCTAGTCATTGATGTCACCGCCAAACCACCCGTTGATATGGCAAAAGTCTCCAAAGAAGCTGGCCTCGCTGTCATCAATTGTTCAGCAGCAGTTATCGCCTCACTGGTCACTTTTGGATCAGCGGCTACTTCTCCTTTTACCGGTGGTAGCAGCCTGGCATTAACCTCGATTGGCTATGCGGCCACGGCGGCAACAGCTGGAAGTTGTGTTAATTCAGTGCTGCGAACGGTAAACGAATACAAGAACCCGAATAAAAACTCAGTCTGGGATAACTCACCTGCTTATCAAACCACCATGAAAGTATTGGATGGTGTCTCTCTGGTTGGTGTTGGCGCTTCAGCCATTGCTACGATTCGGGTTATGGGCATTCTGGGGAAGGCAGGTATTAGCTTGAGATCAGCCAGAAAAAGTGTTTTAAACCGGCAGGAAAGGTTACGGCTGACTCGTGAAATCCATAAAGCCAATCGCCCCAATGCTACCCATAAGGAAATCAAGGCACTACTGCGCTCCAGCACTCTACCCAGACGAATGAGTCCTCAGGTGTTGTCTGCTGGCGCTGTACTGACATTGCGTGATTCCATTGCCGCCAGCCTGTCTTTCCTTTCCAGTGCCCTGGATGGCCATGTTCGTAATACAACGATTTACTTGGTCAGAGGGGTGAATTAAGCATGTTGGGAAGTTTTTCATATGTTTTTCTATGTATAGCTATGACATTGAGTCTAGCTCCCATTCTTGATTTACTGGAACTCAAACCAATGACCGAATTTGCAATATCTTTGAGTATTCCAATACCTCCCCTTTTTCTAACTGTGAAAGCGGTCAGAGGAAAAAAATGGTCATTACCCGTTATAGCCCTCTCAGCAGTTATATCCACCTCATATCTTACTTGGGAATTGCCCGCAGGTATTTACTTTTGGCTAGTCAGCCTGACCTTTTGCGGCATAGCCTTTTATTGCCATGTTCGATTAATTGCTCGGGGGTTGAAACAGCAAATTGAGGAGCCTCTGTATTCGGGCAAAAAGAACTGATCATTCAACAGTCAGTAGTCTGACAATCAGGCTGTAATGATAGTCGTCATCTGGATAGGCATGAGGCATAATCTGTCGAGCTTCAATGGGTGAACCTGAACGATCAAAGATCACTGAATACTGTCGCAGGTCGGGAAGCGTGAGTGTCATCTTCTTATTGGCGATCCGGGATAGCGCTAACAG
>NZ_JBPCXO010000311.1:0-6620 GCF_051008435.1 Endozoicomonas sp.
GGAAGGCTGGAAGGCTGGAATGCTGGAAGGCTGGAAGGCTGGAAGGCTGGAAGGCTGGAAGGCTGGAAGGCTGGAAGGCTGGAAGGCTGGAAGGCTGGAAGGCTGGAAGGCTGGAAGGCTGGAAGGCTGGAAGGCTGGAACGTATTGTGATTGAGGCGTGGGTGTTGTCAAGAATAATCGTATGCATTCCCACGCCGGAGCGAGGGAACGAGTCAAAAATATGTGCCTATCCTTTATTTTGTTTATTTTTGATCATCGGCTAAAAAGCAGGCAAGAATAGCCTCATAAAAGCTTGCCACGTTCAAAACCCAGACTATAATCTTTACAAATGAATAAAATGTAAAGAAAGGAGATCTCCTGTGCCAAAAGTCAGCTCAAAAAGACAGATTACCCTACCTGCCGAACTCTGTAGGGAAGCAGGCATTCAGCCCGGTGACGAGTACGCATCTTACATTGATAACCAAGGCCATATCACGATTGTCAAAAAGGAACCCGCTTCTGCTAAAGGCTTGCTAAAGCACATCAAGCCTAATCAACCTATGACGGATGAAGAATCTCGGCAAAGTGGCATGCCACGATGATTGCTGTCGATACCAATGTTATTCTCCGATACCTTTTAGATGATGACAAACAGCAAAGTCACAAAGCGGCCAAGCTATTCACCCGCCATGAACGTATCCTTATTTTAGATGTGGTTCTGGTAGAACTGGTATGGACATTGAAAGGGAAGAAATATCAGCTTAATAAAGAAGATATTATTCTGGTGATCACTAAGCTCTTTGAAGAACCTAATGTAATATTCGAAGATGATAAAACCGTCTGGCGAGCCTTGAAAGATTATGCCAAAGCGCCATCAGTAAAGGTGGGCAACAAAAAGAAATCAGCAGACTTTCCAGATGCCTTAATTATCAACAAAGCTCAGTATTATACAACGCCAGAAAACTCTGTAGTAACCGTATATACATTTGATCAGACAGCTCAATGTATTTCGGGAGCAAACGAACCCTGAACACTCAGACTTCTATCTTTTTAATCTCTGAAAATAAACACAGTACACTAACACCTCCTTATTTGAATGAAAGGCTGGAAGGCTGGAAGGCTGGAAGGCTGGAAGGCTGGAAGGCTGGAAGGCTGGAAGGCTGGAAGGCTGGAAGGCTGGAAAGCTGGAAAGCTGGAAAGCTGGAAAGCTGGAAAGCTGGAAAGCTGGAAAGCTGGAAGGCTGGAAGGCTGGAAGGCTGGAAAGCTGGAAAGCTGGAAAGCTGGAAAGCTGGAAGGCTGGAAGGCTGGAAAGCTGGAAGGCTGGAAGGCTGGAAGGCTGGAAGGCTGGAAGGCTGGAAGGCTGGAAGGCTGGAAGGCTGGAAGGCTGGAAGGCTGATTTTAAAAGCACTTCCTGAAAATGGGCAGTGCTTTATTTGTTTATTTTAAGAACATTTTTCTGCTCATGGCGCTTGATTAGATCAAGGCTGTTTATGGAACCAAAAACATGATCTTTGACCTGTTTAGCAAGAAAAAAGCCGATGAAGATCAGCCTTCACTGCCTGCCCCGCTCAACCTGAGACTGGGCAGTGCCGTAGAGCTGGATCTTCTGCCCTTTCAGATGATCCAGCAGCAATTGAATCTGACTCTGCCTGCTGGCGTTCAAACTATTGAGGCTGTAGGTATCATTGATCTGGGCGGTGGCTCATCGCTATATCGGTTCTATACAGCAGACGACGGTTTTTTTCAGATCTCAACTACCGGTGGATTTGAAACCCAGCACATCAATGACATCAAGCTGTTTGTTTTTGAGCAGACTGAAAACCTGGCTTCTCAGAGCGGTGTCAACCTATGGGTCGGCGACAGTGGCAAGATTGGCCAACCCGGCTTCACTCTGAACACCACTCAATATGAGCGGGCATGGGACAGCGAAGTTACAGGTAAAATAGAACCCGTCAGATTCACAGAGACGGTTCACTCACGTGATAAAAGCACCGCCACCTATGACGTAGATCATCTGGCCATGCTCTATCAAAGACGTCTTTCAGGCAGCGAGCATTACGAATACCTGATCAGCTCTCTGGAATTTACCAGTGACGATGAGGCAACGGCTGTAATGAGTGTGGGCATTGATCTGGAGATTTCCTCCATGAGCATTATGTAAACGACAGAGATTGCAGTATTCTACTGGCAGACACTCTTGAGCTTTTGATATCGTTTTTCATCAATTCCGGGGCAGGCTCCTGGAAGATGAAAAACGATTCATAATAAACAGCCATGAGGAAAACAGTATTGAGTATCACCCAAGACTATAAAAAATGGTGATGCGAAATAGTTTACACAGTAACACCCCCTTTAACTCTCAAACCACGGACACAATAATGCTAGCTATTACTGACTATCTGGCAGGCTTACCTCTCTTTCTAGGTTACTTCGGTATCGCACTGGTACTGACTGCGATCTATGTGTTCATTTACACCATGATCACGCCTCATAAGGAAATGACCCTGATCAAGGAGAACAAACCTGCGGCCTCTATTGCCTTTGCCGGTAGCCTGATCGGTTTCGTCCTGCCTCTGTCCAGCGTTATCGAGAACTCCGTTGATATTATCGACATGGCTCTCTGGGGCGCAGTTGCTCTGATTGTACAGCTCGCCACATTCTTTGTTCTGCGACTGTTCATGCCGAAAATTTCAGAAAGAATCACCAACAATGAAATGGCCGCCGGCATCTGGCTGGGTGCAATATCCGTCGCTGCCGGTCTGCTGAACGCAGCCAGCCTGACTTACTAAATGGAGTTGAGAGAATGAAACGCTCAAAGAAACTCCAACTGGCTTTTTTAGGGGCCACGCCTCTGGTACTGGCCGGATGCGGGCAATCCTCCAAGGAAGCCCTGGTTTACAAAGATGCCCAGAGTTGTACCCGCGATGGTGTAGTCTCAGAAGAAGTCTGCAGCTATGAATACAATCGTGCCCTGCAAACTCATCTGTCGACAGCTCCCCGCTACCAGTCCTCCTCTGACTGTTACTCCGACTTCGGTCAAACTTGTCAGAGAACCTCATCGGGAGAATATATCCCGACGATGCAGGGTTTTATGCTGTCTTCCAACCAGCAGTCCTCAAACCGGAGTTCGTTCACCATCATCCCACTCTACCTGGGCAGCGGTGGTTACTATCGTACCGGCAGTTACGATCGCATCGGCAGCAGCTACAAACAGGGCAAAGTGGTCGTCAACAAGAGTGCCACGGTCAAACCGACGTTGAAGAGCACGACCATGAAACGTGGTGGATTCGGCAGCCGTTCAGCTGCAAGAGGTAGCTGGGGAGGCTAACCAATGCAACGTATTCTGTCTGCACCCAGAAAGAACTGGAAACAGCAAGCCCAATCCCTGGGTTTTAAATTTCATACGATTGAGGGTGAAAAGTATTGGGATGAATCCGCCTATTACCGTTTCAGCCTTAAGCAGATAGAGAACGATCTGGAAGCCCCTACAGAAGAGATTCACCAGATGTGTCTGCAACTGGTGGACAAAGCGGTTCGATCTGATGAGATCATGAACCTTCTGCGTATTCCCGAGCAGTACTGGGATTACGTGCAGCAATCCTGGGCTAACAGCGAACCCCATCTCTATGGACGCATGGATTTTGCTTATAACGGACAAGGCCCGGCAAAATTCTTTGAATACAATGCTGACACCCCTACTTCACTGTACGAATCGGCTTTTTTTCAGTGGCTCTGGCTGGAAGAAATGGTATCCACCGGGCAACTGCCTGCCGAAACAGACCAGTTCAATATCATTCAGGAAATGTTGATTGAAACCCTGGTGCTCCTGAAGCAGAAACATGTTGGCAATGAGCCTTTATACTTTGCCAGCTGTAAAGATACGGAAGAAGACTACGGTACGGTTGAATATTTTCGTGACTGTGCGACTCAGGCAGGCCTGAGCACAAAATTTATTTACGTGGAAGATATTGGCCTGAGCCCGAAAGGCGCTTTTACCGATCTTGAGGATATGACCATCCCGGCTCTTTTCAAGCTCTACCCCTGGGAGTTTATGTTCGAAGAAGCCTTTGGTCCCAGCATCGAAGGCTCTGAGACCCTGTTTGTCGAACCCGCCTGGAAATCCATTCTATCCAACAAGGCTATTTTGCCCTTGCTCTGGAAAGAATACCCCGGTCATCCAAACCTGTTACCCAGTTATTTTGAAGAAGGTAAAATTGGGGATGATCTAGGCCAGCACTTCGTTAAAAAGCCGGTATTTTCCAGAGAAGGTTCCAACATCAGTGTGATTGAAAATGGTCAGCAAACAGACTTTGTCGATGGCCCTTATGATGACAGTGGTTATATCCTTCAACACTTCCATCCTGTACCCAGCTTTTCGGGGAACTTCACACTGGTGGGCAGCTGGGTTGTAGGAGACCGGTCTGCAGGCATTGGCATTCGTGAAGATTCATCGGTCATTACCAAAGACAGCTCCCGGTTTCTTCCCCATGTCATTCTGGACTAACCCTGACGAAGCCCAATGAATCATGTACTTCCTCTATATAACTAAACAAAAGAGCTAACTGACCGCCGGCTCGGATATATACCCTTATAATATCTTCATCCAGTCCAACTGTGCTGACAAAGTATCCCCTTGCCCAGAAATGTTCACCTGTGAAGTTTCGCTGTCGTCCTTTTAAATGCCTCGCTATGGCAATTGCACACTTTCCCTTGAGATAACCAACTGCATGAGAGACAGCATACTTTGGCGGAATGCTAATGCAGATGTGTACGTGATCTCGCATTAGATGTCCTTCCACAATTTCACAGTCTTTCCGCCTGGCAAGCTCATGAAAAATGGTTCCCAGAAACTTTCTTAGGCTTCCATATATGACTTTCTGACGTTTCTTGGGAATGAAAACAATATGATGCTTACAATCCCATCGAGTATGAGTCAGACTTTTGTAGTCTGGCATAAGTTAAACCTCTTGGTTCTTGGTGGAACCATCGAGGTTAGCTACCGAAGCCTCGGTATAACCTATGCGAGTCTCCCCGGCATAGCTGGGGGTTTACCGAATGATTAATTATATTTAAACAGTCATATAAAAAAACAATCTTTCTTCTATTCAGCTAATTCCATATTAGAAGATACCCTTCATGCTTTTTAATCGATAAGTGGACTAAAATAATACCCATTCAATTTCGTTAAATAGAAGCTTTATTGTTATGAGCCCTAGCTTTTCACTTATACGTCAATGCATGCTTACTCTGATTTTATCACTTTCGTTCGCATGTGATTTAGCAATTTCCAAACCTCCATACTTTACATATAGATCTCTAGAACCCCCTGAAACTTGTGTAAACCCGGTAAAGTACAATTCCTTTGAAGAGTTTGATAGCTATGTTATAGAAACACTTTCCTGCGGTATCAATTGCAGATCTTACAAACCTCCAACAAGTCAGAATGTTTATGAATTGCTAGCTGCAATTTCTCATCTGTGGGAAAAGCCTTTACCAGCAGAATCATGGACCCTTTCAAACGGACAAGGCTATGAATCTTATACCGGTTTAAGAATTACACAACTTGCCAAGCTTTTTTCACGAATCGAAACAAGCTACAGATTTGCTACTCATATCAACTCGTGCCAGAAGAATTTGGTGCTCAAGGCCATAGAAACATCCATAGATAAACCAGGATTCGTACAACTTTCCAACGCATACAGGGCTATTGCACTAGGAAGATTAGTATCGAAGATATTCTTTCTATCCAGAATCTTGCTGCAAGAACCTACAATCTATGATAACCCGGATAAATATGAATCCCTGTTCAATTTATTAGATCACTGGCTAATTAAATATAACCAGAAAACAAACTATGGTTATCCCGATTATGAGGTGGTTCGTCAAATGACAGCCATGTCTGTTCCATTGCTAGATCACGCTAGTCATAAGCCAAATATCAACAGAATCAGAAAAAGTCGCTTAGATCAGAAGTTTTCTTATATTAGTACTCACATGCATTGCGGGACATGTAGTTCTCAATACGCGTGGATTCTAATAGATTTCTATAAAATGGCAGGTAGATATACTCTCTTATTTGAGGATATAAAAACAGGAATAAGAGATTCTATGGAACTAATGGTAAGCGGCTTACATCAGAGAGTTACCAATAGATGGGTAAGCAATAGCTGTGATTTCAGGTCTACAGGTTTGCTTAATTGCCGTTTCAGATCAGAATACCTCAACAAGGTGTATCCACAAGACAAACAGGCTGAAATCTGTAACAGTCTCGGAGATTCACCCTGTGCGATCACATATTGTGAAATTCAAGCTCATATGAAAAGCTTGCCAGATAACTGTCACTGCGAAAAATTCCCTGAAGAGTCCCAATGCCCTCCCTACATAGCGCAGAAAGAGGTCAGACAATGAATTACGATCATTTCTGACACTCTCAATTATACTCAGACAATAACATTTCTGCGGTGACTAAAAAGTTAAAATCTATATACCTTATTTCTATAGCGTTTAAACTCTCCGCTAGGAGCCTGACCGAGAATAGGTTATTCAGATATCCAAAATCACAAAATGAGCAAAAAACATCCATATCTCCGACGTGATTTGCTCATTTTTACAGATTGGCAGCCTTTTACCGCCTTTATGCT
>NZ_JBPCXO010000312.1:0-3127 GCF_051008435.1 Endozoicomonas sp.
ATTCCGTGTCGGATTGCTCAAATTTCAGTTCCACAAAAATGCACTTATAGAGTGAAAACCCAGATGAGCAAATATTAGTCTACAGATGCTGATATTACTGAGTTTTTGGCAAATTTAACGATCATGACCTCACGGATTCAGGAAAATGAGAAACCATACTTTCAGTCAAGGTTCATGTTCTATTACATGATGAGTGACAAATTTCAGGATTACGTAAAAATTAATGGTACAGGCGCAACATTTTTAGGGATTTCTCAAGAATCTATTGGTAACTATTCAATATGCTTGCCTTCTTTAGAGGAGCAACTGTGTATAGCGAACTATCTTGATATTGAATCTGCAAAAATCGACCAAGCCGTAACCATCAAGAAAAAACAGATCGAACTGCTGAAAGAGCGCCGACAAATCCTGATTCAGAATGCGGTCACCCGTGGCCTTGATCCACAAGCCCCCATGCGAGATTCCGGTGTCGAGTGGGTTGGGGAGATTCCGGCGCATTGGGGAGTGAAGAGAGCAAAGTATCTATTCAATGAAGTGGATGAGCGTTCTGTTGATGGCAAGGAAGAGTTGCTCTCGGTGTCCCACATGACGGGGGTGACCCCTCGCTCTGAAAGAATGTCACCATGTTCATGGCAGAGGACTATACAGGCTCAAAAACCTGCCAGAAAGATGACCTTGTATTCAACATTATGTGGGCATGGATGGGGGCATTGGGGGTGTCCGACAGATTGGGGATTGTGAGTTCATCCTATGGCATTTTCAGGCAAATAAAAGCTGGAAGCTTCAACCCAAAGTATCTTGAGTATCTTTTAAAAACGACAAAGTACATCGAACACTATAATCGTGTCTCAACAGGTCTGCACTCTTCAAGACTGAGATTTTATAGCCATATGTTCTTTGGTATGGAATTGGGCTTTCCTGAACGGAGAGAACAGGATCAGATTATCGAGTATGTTGAGTCTGAAGCTTCCAAGATCGACAAAGCCATCACCCTCCAGCAACAACAAATCGATAAGCTGAAAGAATACCGGGCTACCCTAATCAACAGCGCTGTTACCGGAAAAATCAAGGTAGTGTGATCTTCATAACACAGGGCGCTTGCGCCCATTCTAAGCCATGCCAGCCACGAAACTGGAGAACTATGGTGTTCTAACCAGGCATGGTTTAGTATCAGTGGCACTGTTAAATCAGTTGCATAGTCTGATTCACAGAGGCTGTTTGGAACATATTGGATCGGCTAATAATCCAGACAGAAGTGTCGAGTTTCCCAAATAGCCTCTCAAAAGAAGTAGAAACAGGATGTTGAAACGACTTTTTGCCACACGCAAAGCCCCCTGGATTCCTGATCGCTATGAGCGGGAAAGCTATGAAATAGACTTCTCAGGTAGCGTTCTCAAGATAGAGCTTCCACCTCATCATGATTATGAGGGGTTCCCTGCCGAGCCGGTCAAAACCCAAATCAATCTTTACGACAGCTGCAGTTTTACCAGCATTGAGCAGTTGGGCGATATGCGATTCAAGGAACTCCATGAGCAGGAAGGGCTTGAGACCCAGGGAGTCACCAAGCGCAGTTGGGAATTATTCGGCCCTGTCTGGCGGGAACAGCCTGTAGGTACTGTAGCTTTTTCTATGGTGGTTTGCCGGTCTGATGCGTTGCCAGAGACGATGAGCTGTTTTAATCCCTCTCATTTTGAACAATTACTGATTCGTGATCTTTATTTTGATTATCCGATGAGACCAACAAAGGGCTACTTTAGTGCACCCATTAACTGGCGTGTTAAAGAGGTGAATGGCAGCACTTGGATTTACCATGAGGTGCATAGGGACTTTGCCCAGTATGAAAAGAAAGACATAGAGTTATTGGCCAGTCAGCCCGCCAGCTTTGACAGCCATTTGTTTATCCCGCTGGGTCAACGTTTTTTTCTACGGGTTAATTTCTGGTATCTGGGTTATGCCCCGGTTGAGTCTTGTTTGCAACATATGAACGAATTGCGAGACTCGGTCATAGACAGTATTCAGCTTTCACTCAGCCCTTCTGCTCAGACGGCATTGGATGATGCCAGGAAGCGTTGGCCCGATGACAGGGCCCGCCAATACCGCACTCCGGAACCCTGGGTTTACCCGGAGTGGCGGCAGGGTGAATATGAAGTTGAGCCCGATACCGTGATTACCAAACCGGGGAGTCAGCCTCCGGAGTTGAATCCTGAATAGGCGTACTCAGAGTTAACAAGGCCATAAGAACCACACGAATAACACGACAAGGGATTTGTTATGACCAGTATCAGCCAGCTAAACCGAACCTGGCAGTTGATTATCCGTCAAGATGAAAGCTCCAACGTCAGTCGCAATGTCTATGTGCTCAAGCAGCACTACCCGCTTTGGGAAGAGCTGAAACGGACTCATACCGGTAACTATTACAAGACCATTATTGTACGCACGGCCCATCAACTCTGTTCAATGGCGGGAGCGCGCAATGGCGAGAGTAAATCATTGGATCTGGAAGGCGGTAGCCTGCACTACACCATTGACGCCAAGGGTGATGTGGGCATCTACCTGCTGGAGATCAATGACAGTATTTCACCTTCAGGCAATCAGAATACCGGAGTCTATAAGGTTGTATATGACCAGAAGTCTAAAAAGTGGCAAACGGGTGATGAGTACAGACAACATTTGGAGCTGGATCATGGCTGGAACAATATTCACTATGCTGCGGTGAGTGGAAAGTTTGAAGACAAAGAGGCAGCTGGTAGAAAACTGATTGAACACATTCGTAATGCCTATAAGCTGGTAGAAAGAGATATTAACCAGTTCAATAACCATTACTCACTGTTCTGGCAGAAAGATCAGCATTCATCGGACAAGCAAGCCAGTATTCTGCTGGCGCTTCTGCAGCAGGCCATGGCCAGGGACGCTCGAGTCAACTGGCTGGTGCATGGCGAGGGGGCAGGCACTTTTGTGAAGGCTATGAAAAAGTTGGAGGCCAATCCACAGTACCAGCGCATGATGGCCCATGAAGAAAGCCAGCAGTACCAGAATGTGTATTTTTCCAATCCCAGGGGGAAAGGCACCCGCAAAAAACAGCTGGAGGCATTGTGTGAAAAAGTCGGTTTTAATCTGGTGGACATTA
>NZ_JBPCXO010000313.1:0-14664 GCF_051008435.1 Endozoicomonas sp.
CATAAAGGCGGTAAAAGGCTGCCAATCTGTAAAAATGAGCAAATCACGTCGGAGATATGGATGTTTTTTGCTCATTTTGTGATTTTGGATATCTGAATAACCTATTCTCGGTCAGGCTCCTAGAGAAATCCAAAAAGAAAAAGGATCTAAATTCCTTCGAAACTTCGCGGTCAACTTTTTGCCTTCAGGACTAGAAAGAGTAAGTCTTAGAGGGTTCTCGTTCGGGCACTATTTAGAGATGTGTGTAAAGCTCAGTGAGTGAGGCACAGGTTTCCCTTCATCATTGATTGCCACAAAAACAATCTTGTCGACTTGGATAATCACCTGTTTGGTGATTTTGTTGCGTACTTCACAGCGTACTGTGAAAGAGGTTGTACCAACACTGGCCACTTCCATGCCGAATTCGATGACATCACCGTTGAAAGCAGAGCCAACAAAGTTGATTTCTGACATGTACTTGGTCACCAGGTTGCGGCTGTAATCCATCTGGCAGGACGCAAAAATGCCGGCTTCTTCATCAATCCAGCTGAGCAGATAGCCACCAAACAGTCGGTTGGCAGGATTAAGATCACCAGGTTTAACTACACGGCGTGAGTAGTACTTCATCATTGGGCTTCTCCTTGGAGTTATTGTTCGCTATTCAATGGAATGCTGGCCAATGGGTTGAAGGTCAGTTTCGAGCTTTGAGTAAATTAAGGCAGATTTCATGCCAGATCAGGAAGCTGATATTCAACAGTTGTTAGGACTATCTCCTAAAGCACTATGAATGTCTCTAATCAATGGAGACTATGTTTTGTTCTCACTCCCGATCCAGGGCAAAAAGTTTTCAAGAGCTTATTTATTTTGTGCACTGATATTGGGCTAGGTATTTTCCGAATTCATCCGGAAAGAGTAAAAAAAGCTCTCAATCCATCGGCAAAGAGGCCTGCAGTCAGGGGGTGGGCTCTAATAGGCTGCAAGAAGCCCCGCGAAGGAGTTGCCTTTGATTGTTAAGGGTATAAGCGGGAGCACGGCCTTGAGCTGGAAAAGAATAGCCAGGAGCTGATCATCAGCCTTGAGCAAAACAATAATAAAAAAAGAAGGTGTCTTCTATGTCAAAGAAGTTCCTCAAACTGGGTCTCATCGTATCGGTGTCGGTGGCGGTAGGTATTGGGGCTGGCATGTTGCTCAGCTCCGGTGAAACCAGTCGGATTATTAACGAGAGGAAGGCAGAAGCTCTGGGCATGATTGCCAACAAGGTGATTGCCAGCAAAGTGGCTCCGGCGGATTCCGATGCAACGGTTAAAACCGTTTCCACTCTCCATCATATTCCCATGGAAGTGAAAACCTACCAGGACAATATATTTCTGGCGACCGGGGTAGGTAACACTTATCTGATTGAAACCTCCGAAGGCAATATTGTTTTTGATACGGGTCTGCCGACTCAGGGCGCAGCCCACAAACGTATGCTGCAGGAAAAAGTACCGGGTGATGTTAAGTACATTGTTCTGTCCCACTCTCATCAGGATCATACTGGCGGAGCCAACTTCTGGAAGGCAGAGTATCCTGATGCGAAAATTATCACACACTCCCGTTTCGAGCCAGCTGAACAGTATCTGAAAGATCTGGAACCCTACTTCTGGGACAGAAACCGGATGCTTTACACCTTTATGCCAGAAAACCCACCGGGTGAAGGTTCATTGTTTGGTTTCCAGCGTCATACCCCGGATATCACTGTTCAGGATGGTAAGGAATACCGCTTTGAACTGGGTGGACAAGAGTTTGTTCTCATTCCTACCCCGGGTGCTGAAGGCGACGACAATCTGGTAATGTGGATGCCTGAAAAGAAGGCTCTGTTTACCGGTGACGTCTTTGGTCCTCTTTTCCCAATGGTACCCAACCTGTTCACCCTGCGTGGTGAGCGGTTCCGTGACCCGATTGATTACATCAAATCTCTCGACACCATGATTGCACTGAAACCCGAGATGATTCTGCCCAGCCACTTTGAACCTGTAGTGGGTGGAGAAGAGATTGATAATGATCTCAAGCGCATGAGAGAAGGTACTCGTTATATTCATGACGAAACCATTGCCGGCATGAATGCAGGTAAAACCCTCTGGGAACTGATGCAGGAAATCCAGTTGCCAGAAGAACTGGGCCTGAGCCAGGGGCATGGCAAGGTGTCCTGGAACGTGCGCAGTATCTGGGAGTTCTACAGCACCTGGTTCCGTTTTGAGTCCACGACTGAACTCTATCCTGTTCCGGTGAATACCCTTTATTCAGAAATTGCCGATCTGGCCGGTGGCCCCGAGATTCTGGTAGGCAAGGCCAAAGAGAAGCTGGCTGAAAACCATCCGGTCCAGGCTCTGCATTATGTAGAAATGGCCCTGTCAAAGAGCCCGGATGATCAGGCCGCGTATCAGGCCAAGCTGGAAGCCTTGCAGCAGCTGCTCAGAGAAGCCTACAACAACGGCAGCAACTTCAGTGAAACTATGTGGCTGAAAAATAGAATTACAGCCACAGAAAAAATACTGACCAAGAGCTAAAACGATCAATGTTCCTACTGATGCCAAGAGCGTGATGCCAAGAGCGTGATGCCAAGAGTAGTAGGCATGGTGGGAACTCGGCGTTCCTGAGCGGACTGTGTTATTGAAGAGACAGGAGTTCTTCAGTCGTTTTGCACAGTCAGTCCAGGGCTGAGACGTGAGAAGAATAATATGAATAAGAAAAGTTTGATTGCAGGTGCATTACTGTCAGTAATGACTCTGCCGACACTGGCATCCAGTGCACCCATCGGTCAATCTGATCAGCCCAATGTTCTGGTGATCATGGCGGATGACTTGGGCTGGGCTGACGTAGGTATTAATGGTTCCAAGATTGAAACGCCTAATATCGACAGTCTCGCGGCTGAAGGGGCCACATTGGAGCGCTTCTATGTGGCTCCTACCTGTTCTCCTACCCGGGCTGGTTTGATGACGGGCCGTGATCCCATGAGGCTGGGCATTGCGTATGCCACGGTTATGCCATGGTCCAATAATGGTATTAATCCTAGTGAGACTCTGATGCCTCAGTCATTCAGTGACCATGGTTATCAGACGGCTATGTTCGGAAAGTGGCACTTGGGTATGTCACAGGAAAGCTACGTTCCTAATGAGCGTGGTTTTGATTACTTCTACGGGCATCTCAATACCGAAGTGGATTACTTCCCTCCTTATAAGAATCAGGGGGGGGCAGACCTTCAGAGAAATGGTGTTTCTGTCGCGGCAGACACTGAAGGCTATGCGACCTACCTGCTGGCAGATGACACCAGTCGTTGGATTAAGGAAAGGGATAAAGATAAGCCGTTCTTTGCTTATGTTCCTTTCCTGGCACCGCACACGCCATTGCAGGCACCGGCTGAGCTGATCGAGAAGTACAAAGATCTTGATGATGACATTGAAAGCTCGCGTACTGGAACAGAAAGTCTGAGAAGGCTGGCAAAGCTCACAGGATTGGATGCAAGACCGGTCTATGCGGCGATGGTGGACGCAATGGATCAGGCTATTGGCCGGATTCTGAAAACACTGGAAGATGAGGGTATTGCTGACAATACCATTGTTATGTTCTTCAGTGACAATGGCGGTCCTGTCTATGGCGGTGCCGGTGCTTATAACTATCCGCTCAGAGGGGGCAAAGGTAATACGTTTGAAGGCGGTATCCGTGTTCCTTCCGTAGCACGCTGGCCAGCGGGTATTCCAGCAGGTACCCAAGTGGACAGTATTATGACCATGATGGATGTTTTTCCAACCATGGCGGCGGCAGCCGGTTTTGAGCCGAAAACGACTTACAAGCTTGATGGTCGGAACATGCTGAATGCGATGTCTGGCAAGCAGAAAATAGGCCGAGATGATTACGTGTTCTTTGTGTCAGAAACGCCGGTGCGTAATCACTTCAGTTTTACTGCATTTAATGACCAATATAAGCTGGTTCAGCAAGTTGATCAGTCGTTCATGTCTATTGATGTCACAAATTACCTGTTTGATATCAATAAAGATCCCTATGAGCACAATAACCTGGCTGCCAACAATCCCAAACTGGTGGCCAAGATGTCCGAAGCCATCAGGGAGTGGCGTTTACTTCATCCTCTGAATGGTACTCGCTCAAATGTGGTTGCCCCTCCAGGTTGGAGAGCACCAAAAGACTGGGCTGATTATCCTATTCCAATGGAAAAGCTCCAGGCAAAAGAAGCTCGTGGTATGCCGCCTGAAAGAGTGAAGCGTGTGCTTGATCGTACCTACGGCGATGCCGGTCGTCTGATCTACGACTGCACACCTAATCCCTGGCTGATGGGTTTCTGTACCAAGAATAATTGATCGAATCAGGAGTCTGGCAGAGCCAGACTCCTGCCAGTACTCGAAAGCCATTTGTTTATCTCATTCAGTGACTCTTAAAGTGGTCATATGCAAGGCGAGCTTGTACAGGAATACCGGGGTCTTTCAAACAAGATCAACACAGTCAGATGGCCGCTTTAAGAGTCACCCTTCGGGCCAGAGCGAGAGCTTCCATGACGGTGTTGTGATCACTTGAAAGGTCCAGATATTCCTTCGTTATCACGCCTTGTCACGAAAGCTCTCGCTCTGGCTGAATGTGACCAACAAGTGGGTTTCGAGTACTAGCCCGGATATTTCATAAACTGCCCCGAATCTCGCGAAGGCATTTGTCGCTCTAAGGGATTTTGCGAAGGAGTGCCGTACGGGGAGTACGGTCGACTGAGTAAAACTCCCTAAGAGCGGCAAAGGGCAAGTGAGAGCGGGAGCATGTTTATGAAATATCCGGGCTAGACCTGCGCTACTTCTGTCTGCAACGCTTCCAGATTCTGATCCTTGAACTGCCTTGGTGTCATCTCTGCGTGCTTTTTGAACTGATTGTAAAAAGTGGACTGACTCTTGAAGCCCACTTCAGTCGCTATATCCAGCATCTTTCTTTTCTTGTGCACTGGATTTGCCAGCAGTCTCATGGCTTCCTTGACCCGACAACCGTTGATTAACTCATAAAAGTTGTTTCCTGACTGGCTGTTAATGACCTGGCTTAAATCATGAGGCTTTTCACCCAACAGCTCTGCCAGTTGAGGCAGGGTGAGTTCATCATCAAGATAAGGCTTTTCATTCTCCAATAGCTCTGTCAGCTTCTTCCAGGTTCCTTCAAGTCGAGTTGGTTCCATACCTGACTTCTGGTATTTGGCGTGGGTAGTGATTGATTCCGCCTCAATACTTTCCTTAATCGAGGGCGCTATTTGCGTGCTATCGTTTTCAGGGATTTCTGAAGAAGGTGGGTGTGATTGACTCCATGCAACAGTCAGAACTGATTGCAGCTCTTCGGTGAAGATTCGAGGCTGTCGCATTCCGCCAAATGAAATGAAGTAGATAAAACCGAGGTTCAGCACCAGCACGACAATGGACTTGGGTTCAATGGAGCTGAAGCCCAGCAAGTGACTGATATCCAGCCCGAAGTGGAATGAACAGACCACGATCATAAAGATCATTAGTCCTTTCAGCCAGTTAAGGTTGATGGAGTCAGTAACGGATACAGCACTCTCGATCAGGCGTGTATGACGCTCAAGTTTGATTAGAGCAGCAATGCTGTAGAACATGATGACCATGTTTACGTAAATATTGAACAGTGGCAGTTTTAGTTGTCCGAAAAACTGATAGATACTCATCGGCTCATTGAGGTCGATACCGGTAAGCAGATAGAGAAATATGGCAGTGGAAGGCACCATTACCAGTAAATGTTTAAGTAAGTCTTTACTTAGTCGGAAGCCCGCTTCTGTCAGGGATCGAACATACAAATAAAGAGCCGGACCTTTCAGAATGGTTAATAGCAACGAGCCATAGACCAGGGTATGTAGGGTGATATCAGCGCGAACGAATGAGTATATGGCAGTCGGTATGGTGTTGAGTGCCACGGTAGCAGCCAGCAGGAGATTGGCCGCTTTTTGGTTTGTGTTCAGACTGAGGATAACAATACAGAGCAGAAAACCTTGGGATATTGCGGAAATTAAAGCAATGCTGAACCAGTCAATAGCCACTATCAGTACACCTTCTTCTCTCCATGACGGGCGACATGAGGGGCCAGTTTTTCTCTTTCTGGTTAGCCTCCTGAAAACCTGTCAATGGGTGTTTATTTTTGTTCTCGGGCGCTATTGTGCACTGTTTGATAGGGAAAATACAGCTGGCTGCTTTAACTAGAAAAGAGGCTTAAATGAAGGGGTGGGCTACGCTGAAGTAGCCCGGTAGTATGCGCTTACATATACATGAACATCATTTCGTAAACCAGCGCAGGTCTTTCTTCTCCCACTACGTGAACATTCTGTTCCATAGTGACAGTAGTGCCCTTAGGTGAGCCGGTCACATTCTTGATACGGCTGCGGCAGTGTATTTTGCTGCCAACAGGCACGACACCCGTGAAGCGCAGTTTGTTAGAGCCTGCGTTGATCATGTTTTTGAAGCCTACGACTTCATGAGTAGGCTCAGTACGCATCTTTGACAGCAATACCAGAGTCAGGAATCCGTGAGCAATGGTGGTTTTGAAAGGACTGTATTGAGCGCATTTCTCTGGGTTGGTGTGCAGCCAGTAATTGTCACCGGACAGTTCGGCAAATAGATCAATCAGCTGCTGATTAATCGTGACTTCTTCACTCCAGCCCCCAAATTCGTCAGACACCAGTTCATGCAGAGCTTCAATATCATCAAATTGATATTGCTTCATGGTGACATCTCCCCGTTTTCATTTTTATTGTGAAATGTTTTCACGGTTGTAAGTGGTGAAAGCATTTGTTGCTCAAGGCTTTTTATTAGCTCAAGGCTTTTTATTAGCTAAAGGCTCTTTCCATCAGCTAAAGGCTCTTTCCATCAGCTAAAGGCTGTCTGGCAGCTTTATCGTCGTCGGAGAGCTTACCTTACCTTACTTTCTGGGTACCCTGTAGTGGCCAGATTTGACCATTCTCTATGGTCAGAATCTGCCATTTTAAGTTGACTAGTCCTTTAATAGGTTGTCCTGCGTTAGGGTAGCGGGATATAACCGCTGCACGTGAGACATTTGCAAAATAATAACCACAGCAATCACTGGATTGCCTGGCATGGTTAGAGGAGTGATCTATGGCCGAAGCTGTCATTGTAGAAGCATTACGTACACCGATTGCCCGTGGTAAGCCCGTGGTCGGCGATCTTCATGGTTTTCATGCCACCGAGCTGCTGGCTCAGTCTATGAAAGCTGTGGTCGAAAAATCCGGTCTGAGCTACGAAGATATTGAGCAGCTGGTAGGTGGCTGTGTTACCCAGGCGGGAGAGCAAGCAGGTAACCTCTGTCGTAATGCCTGGCTGTCCATGGGAAATACCTGGAAAGCAGGGGCTACAACCATTGACGCCCAATGTGGTTCTGCCCAGCAGGCCAACCATATGATCTCTGCCATGATTAAAAGTGGCTCCATTGATATTGGTGTTGCCTGTGGTGTTGAAGCCATGAGCCGTGTAGGTCTGGGCATGAACATTTATAACGGTCCAGGCTTCTTCCTGCCTAAGGAATGGCCATGGGATAGCACGCCTGACCAGTTTGCCAGTGCCGAGCGCATTGCCAAAAATCGTGGTATTACCCGGGCCCACGCTGATGAGTTTGCGCTGGCTTCACAGCAGAAAGCAGCCAGAGCCTGGGCTGAAAATCGGTTCGATCGTGAAATCTTTGAAGTGGATGCGCCTGTTGTAGCTGAAGATGGCAAGCTGACCGGAGAAACCAGAAAAGTTTCTCGTGATCAGGGGCTGCGTGAAACCACCATGGATGGCCTGGGTCAGTTGAAAACAGTAGCTGAAGGAGGGATTCATACTCCAGGTAACTCATCTCAGATTTCTGACGGTTCTGCGGCAGTGCTCTGGATGAGCAAAGAAGAAGCTCTGGCTCGTGGTCTTAAGCCTCGTGCTCGCATTATCACCGATGTTGTAGTGGGCACTGATCCTTACTATCTGCTGGACGGTCCTGTCGATGCGACCGAGGCCCTGTTGAAGAAAAGCGGCATGAGCATGAGCGACATTGATTTGTTTGAAGTCAATGAAGCCTTTGCAGCCGTGGTTCTGTCCTGGGCTCAGGTTCATAAGCCGGATATGGACAAGGTCAACGTTAATGGTGGTGCTATTTCTCTGGGTCATCCAGTAGGTAGTACCGGTGCTCGTCTGATCACCACTGCGCTTCATGAGTTGGAGCGTACTGACAAGTCGACTGCACTGATCACCATGTGCTGTGGTGCTTCTGTAGGAACAGGAACCATCATCGAACGAATCTGACCGATCATAGATCTGTCGGTATTGAAAACTCCTGTGCTGTTCAGCATGGGAGTTTTTTTATGGGCTCGATTTGTGACTACCAGGAGACTGTCGGACTGAGCTTTTTGGAATTCAGGTAGAAATTGTCCTAAGTCTGGCAGGCTCCTAGTTCATATGTATGAGGTTTGAAGGACAAGGTTCTGGCAGCATGTTATCAGGTTGCAGAATAACAATTATTCAGGAGACGTATAAATGAGTAACCTGGAAGGTAAAGTAGCCATCGTTACCGGTGCGGGTCGTGGTCTGGGCCGTGCGGAAGCGATTCAATTGGCGAAACAGGGCGCTCGAGTCATTGTTAATGATCTGGGTGGCAATGCCGACGCCGAAGCTGCTGCTATGAGTGTGGTGGAAGAGATTAAAGGGTTTGGTGGTGAAGCCATCGCCCAGTTTGGCGACTGCGCTGACTGGAATGACTCCGAAGCTGTGTTCAAGGCGGCTATCGATACCTGGGGTGATCTCAATATCCTGGTGAACAATGCAGGCTTTTGCCGTGACAAGGCCATCTTCAATATGACGGAAGATGAGTTTGACTCTGTTGTACGTGTGCATCTGAAAGGTCACTTCGTCAATATGCGTCACGCCACCAGCTACTGGCGCAACAAATGCAAGACCGAAGGTAAGCCGGTCTTCGGTCGTCTTGTCAGTACTTCTTCAGAAGCCTTCCTTTATGGCTCTGCAGGTCAGCCCAATTATGCCGCAGCCAAAGCCGGTATTGTTGCCATGACGATGGGTGCTGCTCAAATCATGTACAACTATGGAGTGACAGCCAATGTTATCTGTCCTCGTGCCCGTACAGACATGACCAATCAGGGTGTAACTGCCCAGATGTTTGCCAAGCCTGAAGCAGGGTTTGACACCTTTGCTCCTGAAAATGTGGCACCTCTGGTTGGCTACCTGGCCTCTGAAAAGGCGGCCAATGTTTCCGGTGAAGTGTTTGTTGTCTGGGGTAAGGAAGTGACTCTGGTGCATAGTCCATCCACTGAAGTGACCTTCAAGAATGGTGAAGCCTGGACGCCTGACTCCCTGCAGTCGGCCATGGGTGAACATTTTGCCGGTCAAACCCCGATCAGAGACGGCTTCGCCATCATGCCTCAGTAATTTGCTGACCGGTCAGGTTCCTGTTAGTGTCGATGTCTTCGCTCGCCGGAACCTGGAGTCTGCTTTCGGCATGGGGTTATCTCCATTTAGTACCGAAAATATAGGAGAATGAATGAAAGCGATTAACTACGAAGATATGAATAGTCTTTATCAATGGATGGGCTTCATCGTAAATGAAAAGGATGTCTCTGTAGAGAGCATAGATTGTCATTTGAAAATTTTTGGTGAAGGAGATGATGCTTACTTGGTGGTTAATATATACGACAACGATAAAAGTTCGACTGAGTATTATTTCAAACCTGTAGATGGCAAAAATGGATTGATGTCCCTGATTTCATTGATGAGTGATTTCGATTTTTCATTAAAAAAGCTGCTAGAAAAATTACCGTTTCAAGATTATGTAGAAGAAGATGCTGGCTGCTGTGTCAGTGTTAACGGTATAAAAATATTTAAAGAAAATATAGTTTCAAATTAAGGGCTAAAGAATGAAGAAAATTACTCGGATTAATGTAAAGAATACGGTTAAAAATAAAAAAACAATATCAGATTCAACCTTAATCATTACATCTAAAAATACAGATAAAGCTTTAGAGAAAAGGAAAAAAGAAAACAATAATATAGAGAAATTTACCGAATGGAAGTAAAGGTTTTTACCTCTGCTTTAATAAGGGATACCATGCAAGAGTCGGAATTGGCCAGTCTTGTATCAGAGTTTAGGGGGTACAAAAAAACAGGGCATGCCCCCATACTTTTTGGTCGAGATGCTTCATACAATCGTCCAGATGCTGTTCTTAAGGCAGATATGCATCATGTTCATCTAAAAGGCAATGAAAAATGGAATTTGAATGTTGTTCAGTTTCGAAGGGTGAGTAATCTACATCTTCTATATTGTCGTGGTTTCATGAACCCAAATGCATATCTGTTAATTGCAGTCATAGATAGGGCGCATGAAAGAGCCAGAAATATTAATTTCATGCTGGATATGGCCGAAATTGCAGAGAGCTTTAGATCAAAAGTTTAATGCTAACAAAACTCAGCGCGCCTTAATAATGCTGCAAAGCCTGCGGCAAGTTCTGACCAGGCTGAAACATCCACTTCATGTACTGAATATCTTTCCCACAGATGATGAAATGCACAAGCAGGAAGTGGCTGCGCTGCTCAAACGATCAAGAGAATTCATGAATGTCTGATTCCAAAGCATTTCGCCAGGAGATTAGAGCCTGGCTGGAAGAAAACTGTCCCGAGTCGATGCGAGCCAAGGCCAAACCGGAAGAGCAGGTTTGGGGTGGGCGCAATATCCAGTTTCCGTCGGAAGATGCCCGAGTCTGGTTCGAGCGGTGTGTTGAAAAAGGTTATTGCGTACCGGACTGGCCAAAAGAATACGGTGGTGCTGGCTTTGATCAGAAGCAGACACGTATCTTTGGGCAGGAAATGGCGCGATTGAATTGTCGTCCACCCCAGGTAAATCTGGGCATCTGGATGGCGGGTCCGGCTATTCTGGAGTTTGGCACTGAAGAACAGAAGCGTGAACATCTGCCAAAGATTGCCCGAGGTGAAATCCGCTGGTGTCAGGGGTATTCAGAACCGGGTGCCGGATCGGATCTGGCAGGCCTGCAGTGTAAGGCTGAGTCAGACGGCGATGACTACATAATCAACGGTTCGAAAATCTGGACTTCTTATGCCGATCATTCTGACTGGATCTACTGCCTGGTCAGAACCGACAGTGAGGTTCCCAAGCACAATGGCATAACCTTCCTGCTGTTCGACATGGCCAACGAAGGGGTTGAAGCCAAGCCCATTGAATTGATTACCGGTGAAACGCATTTCTGTCAGACCTTCTTCGATAATGTTCGTGTCCCTAAAAACAATGCTTTGGGTGAAGAGAATAAAGGTTGGACCGTCGCCAAGCGAGTGCTCGAGTTTGAGCGGAACATGATGTCTGACATGGAGTCCACTGCGGTGAATTCCGGTCAATCGCCTCGCAGTATTGGACAGAAGTTTCTGGCGGATGATAGCGGCCGCATCACTGATGAAGTGTTTCGTCATGCTATTGCCAAGCATGAAATCCAGCGCCGTGGTATGGAAATGTCCCAGCAGCGCATGGTTGATGAATACATGCAGGGCATTGGTGATCCCCTGGTGGCCATGATCTTCAAGTATGTGGGAACCGAAGAAGAGAAAAGCAAGTACGAGCTGATGGTCAAAATGGCAGGGGAGTACAGCCTCGGCTGGGGTGATGGTTATACCGAAAATGAAATCCAGATGACCAAAGACTGGATGGGTGCCAAAACCCACAGTATTGCCGGTGGAACCTCGGAAATTCAGCTTAATATTATTGCCAAGCGTGCCCTTGGCCTGCCGGAGAAGTAAGTCATGTCTTTAGCCTTTAATGAAGAGCAGCGTTCTCTGAAAGATACCGCCAGGGATTTTGCCCGGGACAATACGCCGGTAGAGGCTCTGCGTAAGCTGCGGGATAGTCAGGATGAACTGGGCTACTCGAAAGAACATTGGGCACAAATGGTGGAGCTGGGTTTTGGTGGGGTGATCTTCCCTGAAGCCTACAGCGGTTTTGATTTTGGTGTGAAAGGTCTGGCTGGCTGTATGGAAGAATTTGGCCGGAATTTGACGGTATCGCCTCTGCTTTCATCGGTGGCACTGTCCGGATCCTTGATTCTTGAAGCCGGTAATGAGGCTCAGAAAAGTGAATGGCTGCCTGCTATCTCTATGGGTGAAAAGCTGGTGTCTGTCGCTTTGGAAGAAGCATCCAGACATAACCCACAAGGTACCGCGCTGACTGCTGAAAGAGTATCAGAAGGTTACCAGCTCAATGGCCAGAAAACGCTGGTAATAGATGGTCATGTAGCCGATCTGCTGGTGGTGGTTGCCCGAACCTCAGGTCAGCCCGGCGAGCAGGAAGGAATCAGTCTGTTTCTGGTTGATCCCAAAGCTCAGGGTGTTGATGTTCAGCGTACCATGCTGACAGACAGTCGAAATTATGCCCGCATTGAGTTCAGTGACGTGTTGGTTTCTCAGGATGCATTGCTGGGTGAAGAAGGTCAGGGTTTTGCTCCATTGGATAAAGCTCTGGATATAGCTCGAATCTGCCTTGCTGCAGAAATGTTCGGCAGTATTCAGGAAGCCTTTGAGCGAACGGTTGAATACTTTAAGGAAAGAAAACAGTTTGGCGTTTTGATTGGTACTTTCCAGGCATTGCAGCACAGGGCTGCTCATATGTACACAGAAGTACAGGTGAGCAAGACCCTCCTGATGGATGCTTTGAATGCTCTTGAGACAGGTGCGGACAATGCTCCGGCATTGATCAGTGGTGCCAAAGCCAAGATTTCAGAAGTAGCCGAACTGGTTAGCAACGAAGCGGTTCAGCTCCATGGTGGTATTGGTGTGACCGATGAGCTGGATATTGGCTTGTTCCTTAAGCGCGCCAGACTGTCACAGATTCTACTCGGTGATGAGCGTTTTCATTACCAGCGTTATGCGACATTGAGTGGCTTTTAACAGCCACTCTACTTTTTTGTGGAAAATACTTTGCTACCTTGCTATTCAAGATTGAGGTAGGAGTAAATTTTTTTCTTCCGCTATGGGCATTTGCACTCAACAATAATAAGAGAGACAGCATGGGCACTGAGAAAGTTTGTCTGGTGACGGGCGCCAGTCGGGGAGCCGGTAAAGGGATCGCACTGGCTCTGGGTAAGAGTGGTGCGACTGTTATTGTTACAGGTCGAACCAAGCAGGAAGGTGAAGCTCCGTTACCTGGCACTATTTATCAAACGGCTAAAGAAATTGATGAAGCGGGTGGTCGTGGGGTAGCGGTCGCGGTTGATCATAGTAATGATGATGATGTTCGCGCACTGTTCGATACCATCAAGAAAGATTTCGGTCGTCTGGATGTTGTCGTAAATAATGCCACCACTATTCATGATCAGCTGATTCAGCCTGGTGGTTTCTGGACGAAATCACTGGATCTGGTCAATATTCTGGATGTAGGCCTGCGCTCTGCTTATATCGTTAGTTATTACGCCGCTCAGATGATGGTAGAACAAAAGAGTGGTGTGATTGCCTTCACTTCATCCTTTGGTAGCAGCTGCTATATGCATGGGCCTGCTTACGGAGCCCAGAAAGTGGGTGTAGACAAATTTGCCAAGGATATGGGTGTCGACCTTCGTGATCAGAATGTCACGGCTGTCTCTCTGTGGATGGGGCCTCTCAGAACGGAAAGAACAGAGAAAGTCTGGGAAGAAAATCCGGAGCAATACAAAGACTTTATGCCGGTAGCAGAGAGTCCGCAGCTGACCGGTATGGTAGTCAATGCTATTCACGACGATCCTGAGAGAATGGCTCTGAGTGGTAAGGTGTTGGTGGTAGCAGAGCAGGCAGATGAATACGGTATTCTGGATGTCGATGGCAACAAGAAACCCAGCTATAGCGATATGCTGGGGCCACCGGTACAGGCTCATCCTGCTATTGTAGAATAGGTGTCGTAAAGGAAAAAGACTGAGGTCGTCTGGGGATGGCGGCTCAGTCTTCTTTCCTGTCGAAAGTCTAATCGTTTAGAGTTCCAATCCCAGCTTGTCTATCTTGTTGCGAGTTTCCTTGCTCAGTGACTTATTAAAAGCCTCCAGTTGGTGAAGCGCTTTCCTGGATAATCTCAAGCTTCTTTCCTGAAGCAGAATTTCTCTTTCCAGCCATGTGTTGAGTGGTTGAGGTGTGTCGCTGAGAAGTTCATTCTCTTCAAACTCAAGCAGTGTGTCATCAAGCAAGGAAGCGAGGCTCTCTAATTGCTTGACTTGTTCTTGGGTGAAATTCAGATCGTCTTTCAACCGTATCATTGCATAAAGGTTTTGTGCAGGATCATGGAAAGAAATGACTTGGTCCCGGGATTCCCTTTCATGAAAGAGACAATGTCTTTAAACGTTTTTATCGTCTGAAGCAGCATATTCCCATTAGATTTCAAGATACCATTTAATTTGTTGTCAGTCAGGCTGCTCGAGCGATTGATGATGATGGCGGTTTAATGATGCTAAAAAGCTTAAAATTCAGGAATAGAGGTTTTCTTCGGTAACGGGTTGTATTGAATAAATCATTAATTATGCATTAAGGGGTACAGCAATTAATAATTTACCGGCTCTGGCACAATAGCAACATCCCACTTTCGTAACTCAGGGTTTCGTATGATGTAAGGTTGAATTTCCTTCAATTCAGCTTTACTGAGCTTCACTCC
>NZ_JBPCXO010000314.1:0-27183 GCF_051008435.1 Endozoicomonas sp.
CTGAAGGCTCTTATCCGGCTGAAGGCTCTTATCCGGCTGAAGGCTCTTATCCGGCTGAAGGCTCTTATCCGGCTGAAGGCTCTTATCCGGCTGAAGGCTCTTATCCGGCTGAAGGCTCTTATCCAGCTGAAGGCTCTTATCCAGCTGAAGGCTCTTATCCAGCTGAAGGCTCTTATCCAGCTGAAGGCTCTTATCCGGCTGAAGGCTCTTAAGACTATCGGACTGACTCATCTACGGCTTCCTTGGTCTGTTTTTTATTATTTCCCGAAACCATTTTTCATCACCTCGCACTGATAAAAGCTAACGAAGAGTGGCTCCACTGACGTGATACTGTTCAGCTCATGGCTTTTTCGCCAAACAATTATACCCATCACCCTTGGAGATGTGAGGTTATTGGCTGCTCTCGCTCACCCCAATCACCTACTGTTCGTAGGCTCATGGGGCTTCGTTCGTTTGCCGCCTACTCACATCTTCAATGGTAACGGGTATAGACGGTTCAATAATTGGCATTGTCATCTTCGACCCTCGAGCCAGCATCGTCCATCAAGACTAAAGCCATACCCGTTCACAAATGCGGTAAAAGCCAGTACTGACAATACCTGCAGAGCTGTTTCTTTACCTTGAAACTTAAGTCGACCAACTTATTTCAATCCTTCTAAACCGATTACGCCGCATGGTCCATTTAGAGGATGTGACTAGTTATCGGGCTTGTTTCAATTTATTAATCGGGGAACCCGGAGGCTGTTGATTCACAGTCGACACCTCAAAGCTAATCTGCCTTACAGCTTTCTATTCGTATGTAACCGGCTGTGGGCATGCACTGGAGACAATAATAATGATCGATAAAGAACAGATCAGAAAGCAGCTGTTTGAGCGTGCCCAGGAGCTGGTACCGGTTCTTAAAGAAAGAGCGACAGAAGCAGAAAAGCTCGGCGTACTGCCAGAAGACACCATAAAAGACTTCCAGGAAGCCGGTTTTTTTAGAATCCTTCAACCTTCCAAGTGGGAAGGTTATGAACTGACGCCTTTTGATTTCTTTGAAGTACAAACCAAATTGGCTGAAGGCTGTATGTCATCCGCCTGGGTACTGGGCGTAGTCGCTATTCACAATTGGCAGCTGGCCCTGTTCGATGATCGTGCTGCCCAGGATGTCTGGGGAGAAGATACCAGTGTACTGATCTCCTCTTCCTATATGCCCGTCGGTAAAGTTGAGCATGTTGAAGGGGGCTTCAAACTGAGTGGCCGTTGGGGCTTCTCTTCTGGTTCCAAGCACTGTGACTGGGCTTTCCTGGGAGCAATGGTGCCCCCTAAAAATCCTGGTGAAGCTCCAGACTACCGGACCTTCCTGGTACCTCGCTCTGATTACGAGATCCTAGATAACTGGAATGTTATGGGTCTGCAGGGCACTGGCTCCAACGACGTTGTGGTCAAGGACGCTTTTGTTCCTGAATACCGCACTCACCGTTCTCTGGATGGCTTCATGCAGAACAGTCCGGGCAATGCTGTGAACACCGCCCCTCTGTTCAAACTGCCATTTGGCCAGATCTTTGTTCGCTCCGTATCGTCTGCAGCCATTGGCGCCCTGAAAGGTGCAGTAGATGATTACATTGCGTTCAACCGCAACCGAATTGCTCTGCATGATGCCAAGAACGTTGCCGAAGATCCTGTGGCACAACAGGCTGCTGCAGATGCCCTGAGGGTTTACCATGAACTGAAGGCAGTGATGTACAGAAACTTCGACATCATGACGGAACGCGCCGAAAAGGGTGAAGAGCTAACGATTGAAGAGCGTGTTCAATGGCGTTATGACTCAGCAATGGTAGCGACGCGCTGTGCCGATGCCGTCACCAAGCTTTACCTGAGCTGTGGGTCTGCAGCGATCCGTCAGGATCATCAGGTGAACCGTGCCTTCCGTGACATTCAGACAGGCCGAACTCACGTGGCCAACCAGCCGGAGAAGTACGCGCGAAATTATGGCGGCGTGACCTTTGGTCGTGAAACCACAGACTTCTTCCTGTAAGCAAATCACAATAAACCATTAAGCCGACGTACTGTCGGCTTTTTTATTCCCTGATGATCGTGAATCGATACACTTTGTCTGCTGCTGTTACCAATGCCGATAAACCTTCAGGCCCACCAAAGGCAATATTGGTCAGTTGCTGTGTGTCTGGAAAATCCATTCTGTAAAGGGGCACCCCCTCAGCATTAAAGACGCCCAGAGCTTTTGGCCCTGTGACCCAGAGATTACCCTGCAGATCAACGGCCATACCATCAACCCTGGGTTTTTGATTAACCTCCGGCGGCACTTTGGCAAAAAAATGTTTGGGCCCGGGGAGACCCGAATCGTCCAGTGCAAACTGATAAACAACACCGCTAGCACTGTCTGATACAAACAAACGCTTCCAGTCTTTGGAAAAGGCAATCCCATTAGGTTTAGTTAAATCCCCAACCATTAGCTCCAGGCGACCAGAATGGCTATTAAAGCGATAGACCCCCCGCACAGGTTGCTCTTCTTCTGCTTTCTCGGGTCCGCTTCCCGTAATGCCATAGACTGGATCGGTGAACCAGATGTTCCCGTGTTGGTCAAAAGCCAGATCATTGGGACTGTTTAGCTTTGCCTTGCCATAATGAGTCGCCAGGTCGACCAACTTCCCTTTTTCGGTAATGCCCATCGTCCGGTTATGGCGCGCACTGATAATCTGCCCACCCGCATTGATAATATTGCCATTGGCATAACCACTGGGAGAAATAGTGCCGATTTTTACGCCATTATTGGTGTACTTGTAGAGGGTATTGGCAGGAATATCACTAAAAACCCAGTAACCATCTGGATTCCAGACCGGTCCTTCTGTGAACTGAAATCCAACAGCCATCACTTCTACCGCCGAGACTTTAAAATCCGGCACATCCACTGGACTTGCTTCAACTCGCAGCAAGATCAGTATCAGAAGAAACGGCCAGAATCTCATTCATTCCACCTCAAAGATACGACCATTCTGTATGCCTAAAATAGATTTTTTATAGGACTGTGCCACCGTGCTGGCGGGTACCGGAATAAAGCCGGGAAAGAAGTCGCCATAAGGAGCAGTGGACTCTTTCAGTACGGTAGGGCTGACGCAGTTAATACGAATACCTCGGGGCATTTCCAGAGCGGCGGCTTTGACAAAATGATTGACGGCACCGTTAATCGTGCAGGCACTGATGCCTTTGAGAATGGGTTCTCGAGCGATAATGCCACTGGTGAGAGTGATGGAGCCGTTATCACTGAGAGCATCGAGGGCATATCGCACCAGATTAATTTGCCCCATCAGCTTACTATCAATACCCTGCTGCCATTCGGCTAACGTCATGGCCTGCAAACTGTTGAAAGCAACACTTCCTGCAGTGATAGCCAGAGCATCAAACCGGCCCAGGGATTTCAGCAGCTCCCGGATGGAATCTTCTGACGTCATATCCACCAGATAATCCCCTCGGCTATTGCCTACAGCGATCACCTCATGATCATTCTGCAGCGCATAAACCAGGGCTGAACCAATAGTTCCGGTGGCTCCGACAACTACGACTTTCATGACTGACACTCCGGATAGAGAAAGGGCTTTCCAGAGTGTAATGCAGGATTTTGATTCTGCCTTATTCAGGCAATAACAGACTGATAGTAATAAACACCCTCAATCAGGCTGCGCTTCATTCTGCCCTGATTCATCATGTAATTCAGGTGGGCAATACACTCCCCCATTCCCATCATCATCTCCGCCCCTTTCAACGGTCTATTGAACAAAGGTTCAATCAAATCCAGGGCAGGAACAGGCTCCCTGCAAAGATCAGCCAGCCGGTCAACATTCTCTTGATGATGATCGATCATCGCCTGCAACCGGCTATGCAAACCCAGAAAAGGTTCATTGTGGGCAGGTAAGGTAAACGTATCTTCAGGCAGCTGTTTCAACTGCTCCAAAGTCTCCAGAAAGGCTTTCAAGGCATCGGCTTCAGGCTCGGTACTGTTAACAGATATGTTCGGGGTGATTTTCGGTAGAACCTGATCACCTGAAATCAGAATACCGAGAGATTCACAATACAGACAGGCATGTTCAGGGGAATGACCATAACCGACAATGATACGCCACTCCTGCCCCCCGAGTGATAAAGTTTGACCATGCTCCAAGCGACGAAAACTGCCGGGCAGAGGCTCCACCATCTTGCTGATACCACTGGTGCCTTTTCTTAACTGTTCCAGCGCCTGGTCATTCAGCCCTGCTCGCTCAAAGAAACGAATATAAGCATCTGAATGCCCTGCAGAACTCATGTATAAACGTGTAGCCAGATACTCGGTCCGGGTCATCCAGAGATCGGTCTGCCACTTTTCTACCAGCCAGCCCGCCTGTCCTACATGATCCGGATGAAGGTGAGTAACGATAACGCCTTTAACCGGCAAGCCTTCCAGTTCGTTCTCAAAAATTGTTTCCCAATGATGCCTGGTCTCCTTTCCCCTGAGCCCGGTATCAACAATAAACCAGCCATCATTGTCTTTAATCAGATACAGATTGATGTGATTGAGCTTCATGAAAAGCGGCATTCTCAGCCATTTGATGCCGGGAGCGACTTCAATGGTTTCTCCAGGTTCCGGAGACCCCTCAATCGGGTAGAGTAATTCTGTCATAGGCTTTTTCGCACTTTATTATTATGAAAATACCGCTATTTCGAGCTCTGTAGCCATTTTCATGGTTCCGGGTTAGCGGCATTTCCGGCTCATGGCTGTTTAGTATGAAAATACAGCTCTATCAGAGCTCTGCGGTCATTTTTACGTCCGGGGGGAGCCGCATTTTTTGCTCATGGCTGTTTGCTTTTAGATCGGTGCAGACTAAAGCCTGATGTCTGACCAGAGACAAAAAAGGCTGGACAGATTTTCATCTGCCAGCCTTTTTTGTCAGACACGTGTCAGGAATTAAGCCAGTTTTTCCAGATACTGTCTACGTACTTCGTGTTTAAGCACCTTTTGCATGGCGTTGCGTGGCAGAGGTTCGCTGGCTATATCAACATACGCTGGCACCTTGAACTTAGCCAGATGGCGGCTGACGTGTTCTTTCAGAGCGTTCTCGGAAAGGTCTGAATCCTGCTTGAGTCGCAAGGTCACTGCCAGCTCTTCACCCCAACGCTCATGAGGTACCCCAAATACAGCACACTCATCAACACCGGTATGGGCATTAATAATCGCTTCCACTTCGACGCAGTAGATGTTTTCACCACCCCGAATCACTACATCTTTTTTCCGGTCACAGACATAAACCAGACCATTCTCTCCCAGGTAACCAATGTCACCACCATGCAACCAACCACCAACAATGGTTTCACCAGTGGCTTCTTCCTTACCCCAGTAACCATCTACAAGGGTTGGTCCCTTGATGCAGATTTCACCGACTTCACCCACAGGCAACTCTTTACCCTGATCATCAACAATCTTGATTTCGGTGACCGGATAGGGAAGCCCGACACTGTCCTTGTTCTCAAGGTAGGTGGGACCCGTATTCAGAGTGGCAAACATGTTGCATTCCGTCATGCCATAACCAGTACCTGCGAAGTTATCCGGAAAAGCTGTCAGAATGTCTTTCACCAGTGTTTCAGGTTGGGCAGCGCCGACTCCGGTCATATTAAAAATACTACTTGTGTCGTATTTGTCGAATTCAGGGTGTTCCAGCAGATCCCAGATCATCTTGGCGGCACCGGAAAGAGTCCCCACACCTTCTTTTTCGATGAGTTTCAGTGCGTCTTCTGGATCCCATCTGGGTTGCATGACCACTTTAGTGCCATTTTTCAAAGCACTGAATATGACCGTTAAAAGACCACTGCCGTGGAACAGAGGCAGTGAGAGCATGATAGCGGTAGGCTTGGCTCTTGCTATCAGTTTTTCAACGGTTTTAGGATGCTGGGAAGCCACCATCATGCCGGCCATGGAGCCACACATAACCGCCTGACCCGCAGCCCGATGGGAGGTTAATGCCCCCTTGGGACGACCGGTAGTACCCGAGGTATACATAATATATGCGGAATCATCTGTACTGATTTCAACCGCTTGCTCCGCCACCGTTGAATCCAACAACTGATTCCAGGACAGGACATTTTCGGGAAGCTTACCTTCAACTCTGACGGCAACCGCCTGAACGCCCAGATCTGAAAGCTTGTCAGACAATAAATCCAAACGACGACCATCGAGAAATGCCAGAGAAGCACCAGAATCAGTCAGGCCATACTCCAGCTCATCGGCTTCACCCCAACTATTGAGTGCGACCGCTATGGCGCCGGCAGAGGTAACCGCCATAAAAGCAATTACCCACTCCGGACAATTGCGCATGGCAATTGCTACACGATCGCCTTTCTTGACGCCCTGTTGAACAAGGCTGGCAGACAGTTTCTGAGAAAGCTCAAATACTTCTCTGAAGCTATAGGTTTCATCCTGATATACCAGAAAGGGAGCATCACCAAAGGCAGTGACACTCGTCTGATAAATTTCTGTCAGGGTGACAGGTGCATTCTTGAAGCTTTTGTACTGGATTCCGTTAATCTGTGTGTCTTCCATTTCAAACTGACCACCAGGTTGGGTCAGCCCACTAATTACTGCTTTCAATGCGGCAATGGATTGGGACATCTTTTGGTTATCCTTTGTTATTCTGTTTTTTCGCCATGGGCATTCTTTTGTGCGCTATAGGCCTGTTTTTTACTCCAGCTCATTGCCACCTATGATCACTTTCCTGCGAAAACAGGCAATGGCAAATCCGGCCATTTTTTACCGTTCTAATTTCTCCCTGGATAAAAAACCTGCACACCCTCTGAAACTTCTCCCCAATTTCTGCACTTAAGACTTGCCAGAGGACAACTTTCGTTTTTATAGTAACGCTATAAAAACAACACCACAGGAAGTCAAAAATGATTAAAAGGTCTTTGTTTCTGGCTGGTACCAGTTTGCTGATGGTTGCTTGTAGCCCCACTCAGCAACCTGAAGCATTAAAAACAGCCGAACTCACTGCTCCAGCTTTCATTGGTAGCCCCGCCACCCCTAAACCTTTTGAAGGTAAGCCTGCTGATAACCTGTTCATGGCCCCCCACAGCAAAAGCACTATGCACAGTGACGGGTATAACTCTGATGTCCACAGTGCCATGGGACCACTGGGTATCAACCCACAAATGACAACCCGAAGTGGCTCCAAACTACCAGGAGGCATGTGTGCCACCGTCACCTTCGACCAACAGGGCCAACTCGTAGCACTCTGTGCTTCTCTGGTGGGTTTCGAACTCCAGCTTCTGGCACCACGATCACTGGAACTGCTGGCACGTTATGAACTGCCCTCAAGACCCAGCAGTTTTCAGGCACTGGTGAAAAGAGATCGAGACATCATCATGTCCGATACATCAGGGGGCGCATACTATTATCTGGACGACAAAGATCGTGTTGTACTGGCCGACAGCACACAAACCATTATTCGGGTAGGCCACACTCAGGATGAACAGGGCAACTGGTCGTTTAACCTTGAGAACAGCTGGGATCTTAGCAAGGATGTCCCTAACGACTGCATGGACTGGGGAAACTGGTTTCCCAGTGACGAGTGCGATCCTATCACCGCCGTTATGCCCGACAGCAACGGGCTGATCTGGTGGGTCACCCGCTATGGTCGCATCGGCACCCTGAATCCTGAAAACGGAAGCATTAAAGGCATTCGACTGGATAATGAAGAGATACAGAACGGATTTTCAGTCGACCAGAACGCTGTTTATATTGTCTCTGATCACGCTACCTATAGTATGAAAGCAGGAGCCGATGACAGTCCGCAAACCCTCTGGAAAGAGACGTATGATCGGGGCAGTGCCCGCAAAGTAGGTTCTATTAACCAAGGTTCAGGCACCACGCCAACACTCATTGGTGATCAATACATTACAGTCACTGATAACGCCGATGAGAAAATCAACCTACTGGTCTACCGTCGTGAAGCCAACTTCGAAGGTGATCGCCTGATCTGCAGTGTCCCTCTTTTCTCGGCTGGCCAGTCCTCTACTGATAACTCAATGATCGGATACGGACGATCCATCATTATTGAGAACAATTTTGGTTATACCAATGCCATGGAACATAAAGACTGGAAGGCTGTTAAAGGCGGCATCAGCCGTATTGATATCCGGGAAGACGAGTCAGGCTGTGATACCACCTGGACCTCTTCTGAAAAAGCGCCATCTGTGGTACCCAAGCTGTCCTCTGCCAATGGGCTTGCTTACTTCTACACCTTTGAACCTCAGGAAGGAGCCGAAGATGTGGCCTGGTATCTGATGGCCCTGGACGCTGAGACCGGGAAAACCACCTTCAAAATTCGTACGGGAGCCGGGCAACAGTTTGATAATAACTGGGCTCCTATCTCTATTGGCCCTGATGGAACTGCCTATATAGGCACCCTCAATGGGATTCTGGCCATATGGGATGACAATCGACACAGCCCTGAGCGGTAAGAATAATCGGACAATAAATGTTCTGAATTTCAGGCATAATGAATCCTTCATTATGCCTGACCCAGGAGGCTGGCCGAGAATAGACAGCCCATCCTAAAACCCAGAAAGAACGGTCTGTTTTTCCGATGAATTTGCTTAAATAGGTCAACTATTCGCACAAATCCATCGAAAAAACAGCCTCGTTCTACTGAGTTTTATGCTCGGGCTCTATTCTCGGCCAGCCTCGCAGAACATTAGAAGGCAAAGGAGTGAGCATGCCCAGACCCAGGGTGAGAAACCAGATCATTGTTGCAGCCCGTTCATTGCTGGATTCAGGCGGCATCAAAGCAGTCACTACCAAAGCCGTTGCCGAGCACGCAGGCGTCACAGAAGCCAGTGTTTTCAATAACTTTGGTGATAAAAGTGGACTGATTCAGGCAATTGTTCGCGAAGCCATGCCTGAGCAACAGGCCCTGACTCAGTGTATCGAAAGTGATTTTGATGAGTTAGAGCAGTGGCTGGAAGATGTTTTCAAACACTCTATTGTCTATTTCCGCACTATTTTACCCATGACAGCTCCATTCTTGTCTTCTCCACAGAAGAAACACGACAACCCTCAAGGCTTCTATCCGCCCCGTCTGGCACTCTTCCGTCGCTTTCAGACACTTAAGGCAGAGGGACAACTTTCAGAACGTTTCAACCCAAAATTAGCAGCCATGATGCTAATGGGTGCGGCCATGCACACCGCCACAACTCAGCTGACACTTGGATCCAGTGATTTTGATGAGTCTGTTGCAGGCAGTGAACTGATCCACACTCTGGGTATGACCGTAGAAGCAGAGGAATACTGATTTCCTCTGCTCATCCCGCAGACCTTCATTATCCTCCCTCCTCAATTTTGGCAGCTCTGCTAACACGGTTGTCAGTGTGTCCTGCTCTAATCGGAAATAAACTGATTTCATCGAGTATTTCTGGTCGAAGGAGGCGGACATGGAACCAACGCTTTCTGTTCAAAAAACGCAGGGCTTTTCTTCAGTTAATCAGCCACTTTGTAAGGCTGAGAACTCTGCCCATGCCCGGTATATTGATAAGAAAGTAGCCAAACTAGCGCAGAAAAGTCGTCATTTTCAGACAAAGCCTCAGCAGACCAGCTTGCAAGCTTCTGACCCTTCCAGAGAAATCACCGTTGCTTCCCGTGAAGAAGTGACACCAAGGGTTCTGAATTATTTTTCTGAAGGAGAACGTACCAATTTTAACTGCCAGGCTTCAAGAAGACGAGCGCAAGGAGTTGAGCTGGTTGAATATCGGCACTTATCCTATGCCTATGCTACGGGACAATTTGGTCGAACAACCACCAGATTTAAACCCATTGCCAGTCTGGGTCAGATTGCTGCAGCAGGCTTCATCCCGGACGATGAACAGTTGAATAGGAAGTTTCTGCATGGTCGGAGCTCTAAGGATGCTCTGTACTTCAGTCCAAGTACCTTTACTGAAACCCTCTGTCAGGTCGCCTCAGAACTTAAAGAGAATGATAAGAAAAACTATCTGCTGTTTACAGCCAGCCATGCAATGGCTATCCGTTTCACATTGAGCCCTGAAAAAGGTTTAGTGATCTTTTTCTATGACCCTAACGATACACTCAGACACCGAAAGATCGTTGTAGCTTCTACTGAAGATTTGAAATCTGTTTCTATTGACGATTTTATTCCGGAAAAAGAGAAACATTTATATTTTCCGCAAGATCAGCAAGCAGGCTGCCTGCTCAGCATCAGAACCAGCACTCAACGAGATGACTGCCGAGTAAGATCTACAGCCCAACCCACAGAAAGTCTCTGCCAGCTCATGTTAACCCACGGACATTATGGTCATCCTGATACCTGTGCACCTTCAGACAAAATTCAGAGAGCAACCATGCCGTTCAGTCCTATTGGTTTTTTGGAAACGCTCAAGCACGATCACCTGGAGGCTTTTAACAGCTACATAGACAATATCCTTAACTGCGAAGATCTCAGTGATTCAGAAAAGGCAGAGCAATTGGCAGCACGAGCAACACATGGAACTCCAATGCTTGCTATGGCTTTGAAACTTCTTAAAAAAGATGTCTACAAGTCCTTCTTCCACAAAGTTATGAATAGCAATCTCAGTAAAGCAATGAAAAAGGAAGTCTTGCACGCAAAAAACGAGGGTGGAGACTCCTGGCTCTATACAGCCATACATAACGGAGGCAATCAGGCTATTTATGACTATGTACGACTTATGTCAAATAGCACGCTTGAGGATAACACCAAAAAAGAACTGCTTTCAGGCATGAACAGATACAACCGGGCCGCTATATCTTCAGCCATTGTGGACGGAAAAAAAACAACGGCAATCAGTTATGTCAGAGCTATTCTGAGAAGCTCTCTCAGTGAACACATTAAAAAAGATCTCATACTTGAAGCTACTCCAGCGTTGAACATAGCCTTGCAGAAAGGAGATGCATCAACCTTCATTTCATTAGCGGTGGAACTCCAGATAGCTGACATGGATGACGAAACAACCCAGGCAATACTTGCAGCAAAAGACCGTTATGGTAAACCCGGGATTGTTGCGGCCTATGACCATGGCAAAGACGCGGCAGCCGAAGCAATTATACGCCTCATTTTAGACTCCGACCTGAAAGGCAAAGCAAAAGTAGAGCTGCTCTCCGGGAAAGATCAAAAGGGTGTCCCCTGGCTATTTACCGGGCTGGAACGAGGATATTCTGAGGCGGCAATCGGCGGTTACGTTAAATTAATTTTGAATAGCCATCTCTCTCCAGAAGAGAAGAGAGAACTTTTGATAGCAGAACACCCAGATGGCAGGGAAGGCTTGGGTCAGGCACTCAAATACCATCCAAAACTGGCTGATAAAGCCTATGTTCAACCCGTTCAAAGCAGCAAACTCGACAGTTCATTGAAGCAGGTTCTAACCATCCAGGCCAGTGAAAAAATAGCCAGCCCCGCTGCTAAAAACTCTTGATGATGGGCACTGGCAGCCCCATAAAAGTAAACACAATATAAAAAGTACCCTTCGTATACTTTTTTGTCGTACACTACTCCTGCCATTAAGACCTTTGCCTTAATGCTACTCCAGCATGACAGAGCAAAAAGAAGAATAAAAAAGCAAACAGGAGTCTCTCTATGGCCATGCAAGGTAATGTAGTGCTGATCACAGGTGGTGGCAGCGGTATGGGAAGGCTTGCAGCTCAACGCTGGGCCAAAGCTGGTAAACAGGTTGCCATACTGGATATCAATGAAGCAGGCCTTCAGGAAACCGCCGAAGGATTCAACACGATTCATCCATTCGTTGTCGACATTACCGATTTTCAAGCGGTAAAGAAAACCGTTGAAGAAGCCGAATCAAAACTGGGCGCCATTGATCGTTTATATAATTGTGCTGCCATCATGCCACTGGGTAAGTTATTGGAGTTCAGCCCTGAACGAACCCGCCAGATGATGGATATAAACTACAATGGACTGGTTAATGTCACACACGCTGTTTTGCCAGGCATGATTGCCAGAGGCAAAGGGGACTTTATCAGTTTTGCCTCCATGGCTGGATGGGTTCCCATGCTGCTTACGGGGGCTTACTCTGCCAGCAAATTTGCAGTAGCCTGCTACTCCGAAACCCTCTATCACGAGAATATCAACTCAGGTATCCGGTTCGCTTGTGTCTGTCCACCGGCTGTTGCCACGCCATTACTCCAACAAGGTAAAGAAACCGCGTGGCCAAAAATGCTTCAGGAAGGTGATGATCCGATTGCTCCGGAAGAAGTGATTGACGCTATTGAGAAAAGCATCGATAAGAATGAATTCTGGGTTTTCCCCAACAGTGCCGCCCGATGGGGCAACCGGGTGCGCAGAATGTTCCCGGGCGCACTCTGGAAGCATGTTCATAAAGTAGAAGGCTGGTAAGTTATCAAATAACTTTCTGCATAAAACGAGAAAGATACTGCCTGATTATTCAGACAGTATCTTTTTCATTCTAGTTTCTTAAAAGTAATTGGGCGCTTGTAAAAAAAGATGCTCTTTATGATTGAAAGGTAAAATCATACAGGTAGTATCTTCATAAGGCTGGGAAGCAGAAATAGATTTAAAACCCAGTTTTTTATAAAATTCAGGATTAATATCTGAAAACAAGAAGATGCCTCGGGCACCCTGTTCTTTGAATTTTTCAGATACCTCTTTCACAAGTTTTGATGCATACCCTTTTCTGTATTGATCTTCACAAGTAGCAACAGAACCTATGCCAAAACATTCTTCTGGTAAATTAAAGAGATTTTCATAAATAATAAGCGATGAAACCGGTTTACTCTCTTTTTCTAGAATATACCAACTACCCTGCTGATATTTTTCGCTTTCATGACATGCTTTCAAATAGCCTTCTTTAGACAGCCCATCTCCCCAGGTACTAAATCCCATCAGAAAGATTTCATCCCATTCTGATAGAGTTCCTTTTCGAATATTTATGTTTAAAAACCTCTATTCAGAAAAAGAGCTCACCAGTATTTCTGGCGAGCTCGCTTTACTCAAACAAATACAAACTCTTCTTCTGTCAGACTCATGGTACTTTCTGCTCCGGCCATGATAGCAGCCTTGTGTGCCTGAGCCCTTGGCAACAGTCGATCAAAATAGAACTGTGCCGTTGCCACCTTTGACTTATAGAGAGGATCCGTTGAACCTTCGGCAATTTCTCTCTGGGCGACATTGGCCATTTGCATCCACAGATAACCCAGAATGACATAACCAGAGTACATCAGATAGTCTACAGAAGCAGCGCCCAGCTCGTCCGGATTAGACATTGTCTTCTCACCCACATGCATGGTGATTTCACCCCACTCCTTGTTCAGAGCCTGCATAGGCTCGATGAACGACTGAAGACTTTCATTATCACTATTGGCTTTACAGTACTTGTGAATCTGCTTGGTGACACTGGCCAGCAGAGCTCCCTGGCTGCCCATCACTTTTCTGCCTAATAGATCCAGAGCCTGAATGCCGGTTGTGCCTTCGTAAATCGTTGATATACGGCCATCTCTGACTATCTGTTCCATGCCATGTTCAGAGATATAACCATGTCCACCAAATACCTGCATGCCCAGATTTGTCACTTCCTGAGAAATCTCTGTACAGAACGCCTTGGCAATCGGGGTTAGCATACCCAGCAGGTCTTCAGCCTGTTTTTTCTGTTCTTCATTACCATAATTCTCATGGTCCACCAGCTGTGCCAGCCAGTAAACAAAAGCCCGGGAACCTTCCGTAAAGGCTTTCTGGGTCATCAGCATTCGGCGAACATCGGGATGAACAATGATGGGGTCAGCCGCTCCATCTGGATTTTTAGGGCCTGTCAAAGAACGCATCTGCAGACGTTCTCTGGCATAAGTAATGGAACCCTGCAGCGAGGCTTCTGACATGGAAAGCCCCTGCAAAGCCGTACCCAGACGGGCAGAGTTCATCAGCTTGAACATGATATCCAGACCTCGACCTTCTTCTCCCAGAAGAACCGCACGAGCACCGTCATAATTCATGACACAGGTAGCAGACCCTTTCAGCCCCATTTTTTTCTCGATCGAGCCACAGGTGATGTGATTAAACTCTCCTTTGGAGCCATCTTCTTCGATCCAGTATTTGGGAGCAATGAACAGCGAGACCCCTTTGGTCCCTTCAGGCGCTCCTTCCACCCGAGCAAGAATGGCATGAACGATGTTATCGGTCAGATCCTGTTCACCACCGGAGATGAAAATTTTGGTACCCGACAAGGTATAGGTACCATCGCCATTAGGCTTGGCTTTGGTACGCAAGAGACCCACATCTGAACCACAGTGAGCTTCTGTCAGACACATGGCCCCAGCCCACTCACCGGTCAGAATCTTTGGCAGATAACGTTGTTTCTGTTCGTCAGTGCCTCCATTCAACAAACAAGTAACCGGAGCCAGCGCCAGACCTGTGTACATGTTGAATGCCCAGTTGGCTGAACCCGCCAGCTCTGAAACACAGGCACCGACTGAGTTGGGAAGCCCCTGTCCACCGTCTTTTTCCGGTACTCCCAGTGCTTGCCAGCCGCCTTCACCCCAGAGTTTAAACGCTTCTTTGAAGCCGGTAGGCGTTGTTACCTGACCTTCATCAAAGCGACAGCCTTCTTCATCACCCACCTTCTGCAGAGGATGCAAAGTGTTCTCTGCAAACCTTGCTCCCTCTTCGACGATAGCGTTCAGCAAATCAGGTGAAACCTGCTCACAACCCTCAAGACCAGCATAGTGCTGCTCAGAGTTCAGCAGATCATTCAAAACAAACTGGATGTCACGCAGTGGCGCTTTGTACTCGGGCATATCTCAGTCCTCAGATACTGTCTTCCGTGAATCTCTTATCGCTCATGGCGGATAAGGCTCATGGCGGATAAGGCTCATGGCTGTTTTTCCATTCAGAAGCTGCTTGAAATCAGGGAAAGAGTTTCTGGAATGGAAATTAAGACGATTGTTCGAATCTTTATGAGGTGAACTCTAATAGAAAGACCTTCCCCGGCAATACTCCATTTGCACTAGGGAAAAGTCTGGGGAAGATTGTGATTTCATCCTGAAAGGCTAAGAGAGACGCCATCCATTAATTTTGGATGGGATACCCGTTTCTCTCAGAGGTTACTCAACGCCAGGCAAGGCATTCTGATCCATACCCCCGGCCAGAAACTCAATCAGAAACTGAGCCTGAAGACCAATATGTTCAGTCGTCCAGATCTCAGGATCCTGACGGCACTGCTGATCCCATCGAGCCACAGTATGGATGACCATGGACCCCATGAAAGTCAGTCGGGCGTAGAGTTCTTTAACGCTTAGTTGCGGCAATATAGTCCCAAATGCCTCGGTCATACGAACCAGTGAGCTACTCCTGGGAGTATCCATCGCTACGATCTGCTGATTGCCTCGCTGGAATAGCTGACTAATCAGACTGATGTATGAGCTCTCTTCCCTGGACGCCTTGAGATGATCCATATAAGGAATCACCAGGACTTTAACCAGATCTCTGGTAGTCGGCGGTGATTCCTGATTTAGAGCTTCATCAAGCATTTCGTGACGCTTTTGATTGAGAGGGATCATCCGGTAATCCAGGATGGCGTTTATCAATCCGGCCCTGTCACCAAAATGGTACTGAACGGCAGAATTATTTTTCTGTCCTGCGGCCCTGGCTATTTCACGATCTGAAACAGCATCTAGCCCTCTCTCGGCTATTAGCTTTTCCGCTGCCTTTACCAGCGCTTCCTTAGCGTCTGTCAGCTGTATAATTGCATTCATAATGGTGCCATGAAGATTAAGTTAATTAACTTAATTAAATTACTTACTTTAATATCATTTAAATAAAAACTGGTCAGTTCAGTTATATAGGCTGCCAGTTGTCAAAAGCCTGTCTATATTATCTCAATTATTTGCATTGAAATGCTGACCATTAAAACCCTTTTCCCATTCTAAGTGGTGGGATAATGGCAACATTTCCTGCTCAAGCTGTTTGAAACAACTGTGCAAAACCCCTTAAATCGAACGCCAGTTTAACATCTGTGGCCTTTGCGGGGCGAACTCCACTTGGAGCTGAAGTTTTAATTCTACTGCATCGGTTAAAAAATGGATTCCAAATTGATAAGCATAAAAAATGGGGTACACCCAGCACTTTTTAGCGTTTGTCGGTCACTCATTTTATTGTTTGCCTTACTATCAGGCAGTACCGAAGCAGCAATTCCGGGTAAGATTCATCAAATCTGGATTGGTGAAAGACTACCCGAATACCTGCATATCATCAGCCAGAGTTTTAAAAAGGTCAAAGGTTGGGAGTATAACCTGTGGCGAGCCACTCAGAACAACTTTTTCGAACGGAATGGAAAAATCACCCGACATATCTGGACCGAGTCAGAATATACAACGGAAGAGTACTACATAAATGAACTTTTTGATAACGAGCATTCCACGATTTTAGCCATCCTGGAGCGCAATAAAACGTCCAAAGATAATCACCTTGCCAGCCTGGGTGACATCCTGAGGTATCGGATTGTCCATGATTTTGGTGGGTTTTACTTCGACATGAAGTTCGAGCTGCTCAATCCGGACGAACTTGCAGACCTGATTACACAACCTCTTTACAGTCTTATAACTGCCAACGAGTTCGCATTTTCGGGCTATCAAAAAAGCTACCTCAGCAATGGTTTTTTTGCCGCAGAGGCCAATCACCCGGCGCTGTCTGGAATGCTGCTCTCTATGCACTTACTGGAAGAAAAAATTGTCTGTTCAAAAGTCGATATTTATGGCCCGGGCTTTTTCTTGCTGGAGATAGAGAGCTGGTACAGAGGAGCAACTTCTGAACAAAAACTGGGCTGGCTAATGCTTCCCCATACAAAAATTTATCCCTATATAGACTGGGCTCCAAGGGAACAACAATTTTCTGCTAACACCTCGCCGGCTGAAAACGCCATGAAATTAAGGGAAGCAGGATACGACTTTTGCGTTTCTGAGGCCGACCCCGAATACAAATTCCCTCAGATGTATTTAAAAGAGATGCAATTCCTGACAATCCCTGGCAAATCAGGACTCTTTTACCGCTATCCGTGCAATTTATACCCTGACGCCATTGCCATCGATCATTTTGATTATGGCAGTTCATGGAATAGTCATAACCGATACGCCGGCAAACACCGATAATCCTTTCCTCTTCTACAAAACGCTCCCTTTCGACAATGGGCATTTACGTTTACTCTGAGAAGTGAAACACTATCGCCTGACCGATCTCATACTGTGCGGTTGTTTACCCAATGACTGTCAGTTCAGGCGTATATCCGGGAAACCCTCCCGGGCAGTAGCTAACGAATTAGAAATGTCTATGGCCATACAATGCCTATAGTCTAAAAATAATATAATCAAAGAGACGTTCGATGAGTTACCTGACATTCAACTTCAATCTGGGTGAAACTAATGACATGCTGCGAGAGCAGGTCAAACAGTTTTGCGACAAAGAAATCGCGCCACGAGCCCAGGATATCGACAGCAGCAATCAATTCCCTATGGATCTCTGGCAGAAATTCGGAGATATGGGCCTGCTCGGCATAACGGTAGAAGAGGAATACGGTGGTTCCGGCATGGGTTACCTTTCTCATGTCATTGCCATGGAAGAGATCAGCCGGGCTTCAGCATCGGTAGCGCTCAGTTATGGCGCTCACTCCAATCTGTGTGTTAACCAGATTAAACGCAATGGCAACGAAGCCCAGAAGCAAAAATACCTTCCCAAATTAATCAGTGGCGAGCACATCGGTGCACTGGCCATGAGTGAACCCAACGCCGGATCTGATGTTGTCAGCATGAAGCTGAAAGCGCAGAAAAAAGGCGACAGATACATTCTGAATGGCAATAAGATGTGGATCACAAACGGTCCCGATGCCCACACTTATGTGATTTATGCCAAGACCGAACCCGAGAAAGGCTCCCGTGGTATCACTGCGTTTATCGTAGAACGTGATTTCAAAGGTTTCTCCCGCGCACAAAAACTCGACAAACTTGGCATGAGAGGCTCAAACACCTGTGAGCTGGTGTTTGAAGACTGTGAAGTCCCTGAAGAAAACATACTGGGTACTTTAAACGAAGGGGTAGCAGTCCTCATGAGTGGGTTGGATTATGAACGGGTTGTTCTGTCCGGTGGCCCAACCGGTATCATGCAGTCCTGCATGGACATCGTGACCCCCTACATTCATGACCGTAAACAGTTTGGTCAATCCATCGGCGAGTTTCAGCTGATCCAGGGCAAAGTGGCCGACATTTACAGCCAGATGAACGCCAGCAAATCATACCTCTATGCGGTTGCTGCAGCCTGTGATCGCGGTGAAAGCACCCGTAAAGATGCTGCAGGTGTCATTCTCTATTGTGCTGAACGTGCTACTCAAATGGCACTGGATGCCATTCAGATTCTTGGTGGCAATGGCTACATCAATGACTACCCAACAGGCCGCCTGCTCAGAGACGCCAAACTTTATGAGATTGGTGCCGGCACCTCAGAAATTCGTCGCATGCTGATAGGCAGAGAACTGTTCCAGGAATCTCGCTAACAGCGCCATGCAGCATTGCAGCTCTATCCAGTAGCAATGCTGCAAAATAAAAATAATAAATCTGAAACAGCCGTGGCCTGATCTGCTATTTATCCTCAGTCAGCTCAGAGCCATGAGCCAAAGAAACGGTTTCATCACAGGCGATCGATATGCCCGTATTATCTTCAAAAGTGGCACCCGACAGTCCCGAATTCCACAAGAACCGGCAACGTATGCAGGCTCTGGTAGATCAGATCAATGCTCGTTTTGAGAACATTGCCCAAGGCGGTAGTCCGAGATCCAGAGAGAACCACATTGCCAGAGGCAAACTGTTAGCCAGAGATCGTATAGCGCAGCTGCTTGACCCAAACTCCCCCTTTCTTGAAGTCGGTCGTTTTGCCGCCGCCGACATTTACGAGAATGATGCTCCCTGTGCCGGTGTTGTCGCAGGTATAGGCTTCGTTGCTGGCATCGAATGCATGATCGTGGCCAACGATGCCACTGTGAAAGGGGGCAGTTATTTCCCTCTCACAGTAAAAAAGCATCTGCGAGCCCAAACCATTGCTGAACAGAATCATTTGCCCTGCATCTATCTGGTTGATTCAGGGGGTGCCAACCTCCCCTACCAGGATGAAGTTTTTCCAGACAGGGAACATTTTGGCCGCATTTTCTTTAACCAGGCCAACATGTCTGCCAAGGGCATTCCTCAGATTGCAGCGGTTATGGGATCTTGTACCGCTGGCGGCGCTTATGTTCCTGCCATGGCAGACGAAACCATCATCGTCAGAAACCAGGGCACGATCTTTCTGGCAGGCCCTCCTCTGGTAAAAGCAGCTACCGGGGAAGAAGTCACCGCAGAAGAACTGGGTGGCGCCAAGGTTCATTGCGAGCAATCTGGTGTTGCTGACCATATGGCAGAAAATGATGCCCATGCCCTTGAGCTGGTCAGGCGCTCAATAGGCAGACTGAACAGAAAGAAAAACAACCCCATTCCGGTCGAACAGTCCGTTCCTCCCGTCTATGATCCAAGTGAACTCTACGGTCTGATTCCTTATGACCTGAAACAGAACTACGACGTTCGTGAAGTCATTGCACGCATCGTTGATGGTTCAGAGTTCGATGAGTTCAAGGCCAGCTATGGCAACACTCTGGTTTGCGGCTTTGCCAGAATACACGGCCATCCGGTTGGCATTCTGGCCAATAATGGCGTCCTTTTTTCCGAATCGGCCCAGAAAGGCGCGCATTTCATTGAATTGTGCTGCCAACGACGCATACCTCTGGTTTTTCTGCAGAACATTACCGGCTTCATGGTGGGGTCAAAGTATGAAGCCGGAGGCATTGCCAAAGACGGAGCTAAAATGGTGAATGCAGTCGCCTGTGCAACGGTGCCGAAGCTAACTGTCATTATTGGTGGCAGCTTTGGCGCTGGTAACTACGGTATGTGTGGTCGGGCCTATGACCCCAGATTTTTATGGACCTGGCCCAATGCAAGAATCTCGGTCATGGGTGGAGAGCAGGCAGCTGAGGTATTGGCGCAGGTTAAAAAAGACAGTCTGGCAAGAAAGGGAGAAACCCTTTCAGCAGAAGCAGAAGCAGCCATCAAAACCCCCGTCATTGAGACATATGAACACAAGGGGAATCCCATTTATGCCAGTGCCAGACTCTGGGACGATGGCATTATTGACCCCGCCGACACCCGTGATGTTCTAGGCCAGAGTCTCTCTGCGACCCTGAACGCACCGATCGAAGATACCCGTTTCGGCGTATTCAGAATGTAAAGCAGGGAAGTCATATCATGAGCAACCATCTTATTATCGAAACCGCCAGCAATGGCGTTGCCAGCATCACCATGAATCGCCCGAAAGTGGGCAATGCCTTTAATGCAGAGCTGATCAGTGAAATGATTTCTGCCCTTAAGCAACTTGAAGGTGAAGAGACACGACTGCTGCAACTGAGGGGTTCTGGTAAGCACTTTTCTGCTGGAGGCGACCTCAACTGGATGAAAGATTCGATCAATCTTTCAGAGCAGGACAATTACGACGACGCTCGTACATTATCAGAATTGCTGTACACCCTTAACAACTTCCCGGCCCCTACCATGGCCGTTGTTCAGGGTGCTGCTTTCGGCGGAGCTGTAGGACTGATTTCAGCCTGCGATATTGCTATTGGCAGCGAAACCAGTCGCTACAGTTTGAGCGAAGTCAAAATTGGTCTGATCCCCGCCGTTATCAGCGCCTATGTCGGTCAGGCAATTGGTACCCGACAAGCCCGAAGATACTTTCTGACTGCCGAAGTTTTCTCAGGTATCAAGGCCTTTGAGCTTGAGCTTCTGCATGAAGTGGTTCCAGAGTCTGAGTTGAATGACAAAGCGCAAGCCCTGACTCAACAACTCCTTGAGAATGCACCGGGTGCTAGCCGACTGGCAAAAAGCATGCTGCACAAGGTTCATAACAGACCCATTGATGATGCCTTTGTCGAAATGGCCTGTCGGGAAATAGCCCGTGTAAGAGTATCTCCAGAAGGTCAGGAAGGTTTGGCGTCATTTCTTGAAAAACGGAAACCATCCTGGAGGCAGCCATGAGCGAGAAGAAAGCCATGAGCGAGAAGAAAGCCATGAGCCTGAAGAAAGCCATGAGCCTGAAGAAAGCTATGAGTGTGAATCTCAGCCTCCAACATACCCAACATTTCGATAAAATACTGATCGCAAACCGGGGAGAAATCGCCTGCCGGATTATGCGAACGGCCAAAAAGCTGGGCATCAAAACCGTTGCCGTTTATTCAGATGCCGATTATCAGGCACTTCACAAAACGCTGGCGGATGAAGCTTTTTACATCGGCGCTTCCCCCGCTCAGGAAAGCTACCTGCGCACAGACAAACTGATTGAAGTTGCCCTGAAGTCAGGTGCTCAGGCAGTGCACCCAGGCTATGGTTTTCTGTCTGAAAATGCCGACTTTGCTCAGGCCTGCGAAGAAGCGGGTATTCAGTTCATCGGCCCTGGCCACGAAGCGATCAGAGCTATGGGGTCAAAAAGTGAAGCCAAGGCCCTGATGGAAAAAGCCGGGGTGCCCATTTGTCCCGGCTATCATGGCTCCGATCAGTCTGATGAAATCCTGACTCTGGAGGCCGAACGTATTGGTTATCCATTGATGGTCAAGGCGGCTCTAGGCGGAGGCGGTAAGGGCATGAGGATCATTGAGCAGTCTGGCCAACTTCTGGAAGGCCTGCAGGCAGCCCGAAGAGAAGCCCGCAAAAGCTTTGGTGATGACCACTTACTGTTAGAGTCATATATTTCCAGACCTCGCCACGTGGAAGTGCAAATCTTTTTCGATCAGAACAACGAAGGTGTTTATCTTTTCGACCGTGACTGCTCTCTGCAGCGTCGTCACCAGAAAGTCATAGAAGAAGCACCCGCTCCTGACCTCCCTGATGCCATGCGAAAAAGTATGGGTGAAGCCGCAGTGGCTGCCGGCAAGACCATTCGGTACCGGGGAGCAGGTACGGTTGAGTTTTTGGTCGACGGTGAACGTTTTTACTTCATGGAAATGAACACCCGACTACAGGTCGAGCACCCGGTCACTGAAGCTGTTACCGGACAGGATCTGGTGGAATGGCAACTTGCCATTGCAGCAGGAGCCTCTCTGCCAATGACTCAAGAACAGCTTCAGTGCCATGGTCACGCACTCGAAGCTCGTATTTATGCCGAAAGCCCCGATCACGATTTTCTACCCTCTTCTGGGAAAATCATGGGTTTGCAATGGCCTGAGGCAACGGAAAATATCCGCATCGACACCGGTGTTCAGCAAGGCGACCATATCTCCAGCCATTACGACCCCATGCTGGCCAAACTGGTTGTCTGGGCCGAAAACCGGGATGCCGCTATCGATAAAATGTCCCAGGCTTTGTCCGATTATCAACAGGCGGGTTTAAGTGATAACAGAGACTTTCTGCTGCATCTGGTTACTGAGCCAGCTTTCAGGGAGGCTGAGTTATCCACTCATTTCATTGATCAATACCCACAACCTGAGCTGACTCATGACCAGGTACGGATTGCATTGGTTACAGCAGGCCTCCTTCAGTACGACAAGCTGGCTTACTATGACTCTTTACCAGCAGCTCCATTTTATTCACAAGTAGCTCTGTTTCATGACAGCAAACAACATACACTGAAAATTAATCAGACCTCTTCTGGTTATGACATTCAATTACCAGACGGACAGTGTTTCGCACAAATCGAATCCATTGAGTGGGAACCTGATGACCTAACCGGCAATCTCATTATTGGCCAACAGACGTTTAAATATCGTGCTGCTTACTTGCCTGACTCAAAACTGAAGCTCTTCTTTCAGTCATTCAACATTGAACTGAATCTCTCAGGTCAATGTCTGGCCGCACAGGATGGTTCTGAAGCCATGTCTGCCCCCATGAACGGGACTGTCAGCACTGTGATGGTGACAGAGGGCCAGCACGTCAATGCTGGAACTGCCCTGCTGGTAATGGAAGCCATGAAAATGGAACACACGATTAATGCTCCCTGCGACGGGATTATTGAATCAGTCTTTTACCAGGTAGGCGACAGAGTTGATGCTGGTTCGTCGCTCATGGCGTTTAGGGAGGAAAACGAAAATGCTGCCTGAATCGGTTCGCATTGTCGAAGTGGGAGCCCGTGACGGGCTCCAGAATCTGCCGACGCCTGCTTCTTGGGAAGTCAGGGCTCAACTGGTTGACTTACTGTCTCATTCTGGCCTTAGGCATATTGAAACGGGCAGTTTCGTGTCCCCCAAGTATGTTCCCCAGATGGCGGGCTCGGATCAGGTTTTCCAGTCTATTAACAGACAAAGCAATGTCGTCTATACCGCATTAACGCCCAATCTCAGAGGCATGGAAGATGCTCTTAAATCGGGAGCAGATGAAGCGGCTGTTTTTGCTTCCGCTTCCGAGGGCTTCAGCCAGAAAAACATTAACTGTTCTATTGCCAAAAGCTTGAAGCGTTTTGAACCGGTTATGGAACTGGCAAACCAGCATGATATTCCTGTCAGAGGCTATGTATCCTGTATTGTCAGCTGTCCATACGATGGGCCAACAACACCTCAGCAGGTGGCTGAAGTCACCAGAGAGTTGTACCAGATGGGATGCTATGAAGTTTCTCTGGGAGATACGATCGGTACCGGGACGCCTCTGCTTATTAAAAAAGTACTGGAAGCCTGTGTCCGGGACGTTCCGATGGAACATCTTGCTGCCCATTTCCATAATACCTATGGACAGGCACTGGCCAACATTTACGCTTCTCTTGAGGAAGGGCTGGCTGTTGTGGATTCGGCTGTTGCAGGACTGGGTGGCTGCCCCTATGCACCGGGAGCTTCTGGTAATGTAGCCACAGAAGATGTGCTCTACCTGATGGAAGGCCTGAATATAAAAACCGGCATCCAGATGGACAAGCTTCTGGAAGCAGCTACATTCATCTGCAGTCAACTGGGTATCAGTTCCCGCTCAAACACTGGGTTGGCTCTGGCTTCTGGCTCCTGAACAGCCATAGCTCAAGAACAATAAGACAGGATCGAATATGACGCAGCTCTGGACACCTGACGAGAGCCGGGTTCAATCATCAAATCTTCATGCATTTATTCAGGCAGTGAATGACAAAACAGCCCGAAACCTGACTGATTACCACTCTCTTTATGACTGGAGTATCAGTGACCGTTATGCTTTCTGGGAAAGCCTGGCCAGTTTTGTGGATATCAAATTCCACAATGCACCTGCTACCACCTGCAGAAATGATCAATTGCCAGGAGCACAGTGGTTCCCTGACTCCACCCTCAATTATGCAGAACATATGCTCCGTCACGGCACTGATACAGCCTTGAGCCAAAGCAAAAAAACAGCTCAGGGTAAAAAGGATGCGCTGATTTTTCGGAGGGAGGATGGTCACCGTACTTCCCTGAGCTACAGTGAACTGGTTAAAGCGGTTGTTGCTGCACAAGCCGGACTCAAAGCTGCCGGGGTCGTTAAAGGAGACAGAGTGGCAGCGTTTATGCCCAACTGTCCCGAAACCCTGATCATGATGCTGGCCACTACTGCTCTGGGGGCCATCTGGTCATCCTGCTCCCCTGATTTTGGCATACAGGGAGTTCTGGACCGGTTTGGACAAATCACGCCTAAAGTACTGTTAAGCATTGATGGCTACCTTTATGGCGGCAAGCAGATTCAGTGTCTGGAAAAGGTTCAGTCGATTCAGGAACAGATCCCTTCCATCGAGCAAACCGTCATTGTGCCTTTCCTGAACGGTGATGCAGATATAAGTACCCTGAGCAACTCCTGCTTATACCGCGAGTTTATTGTTTCAGACAGTGATAAACCTGAGTTTGTATCGGTTGCTTTCAATCACCCTCTGTTCATCATGTATTCTTCCGGTACCACGGGTGCGCCAAAATGCATAGTGCATGGCCATGGTGGAACGCTTCTGCAGCATCTGAAGGAATTGTCTTTACACACAGACTTAAAATCAGATGACGCTATCTTCTACTTTTCCACCTGTGGCTGGATGATGTGGAACTGGCTGGTTTCTTCCCTTGCTTTGGGAGCAACAGTCGTTCTCTACGATGGTTCTCCCTTTTATCCTGAACCTCGAAGTCTGATGGATATGGCGGAGGAAGAAGGGGTCAGTATTTTCGGGACCAGCGCAAAATACATTGCAGCTCTGGAAAAAGCCGGGGTCAAACCGGCTGAATCTCATTCTTTACCGAAGCTGAAGACCATACTCTCTACCGGTTCGCCACTGCTGCACGAAAGCTTTGATTACGTTTACAGAGATATTAAAACAGACCTCTGTTTGTCGTCTATTTCCGGCGGTACAGACATTATTTCCTGCTTTGCTTTAGGCTGCCCCATCCTACCTGTCCATAAAGGGGAGCTTCAGTGCCGGGGGTTGGGGATGGATGTGCAATTCGTCAATCCTGAAGGCAAGCCTCTGATGGGAGAAAAGGGCGAGCTCACCTGTCAGACCAGTTTCCCCTCTATGCCTATCGGCTTCTGGAATGATCCTGAGGATGAAAAGTACCACAGCGCCTATTTCAACCAGTTTCCCGGTGTTTGGGCTCATGGTGACTTTGGTGAACTGACAGAAAATCAGGGTGTCATTATCCATGGTCGTGCAGATGCCGTTCTGAATCCAGGGGGAGTGAGAATCGGTACCGCTGAAATTTACCGGCAGGTAGAAAAAGTGGTGGAAGTTCTCGAAAGTATTGCCATTGGCCAGGAATGGGACGGTGATGTCAGGGTTGTTTTGTTTGTTAAGTTGCGCGACGGCGTTACGTTGTCAGATGAACTGATCCACGAAATCAAAAAGACCATTCGAGCCAACACGACTCCCCGACATGTCCCTGCCGTTGTTTTACAGACTCCGGACATTCCCAGAACCATCAGTGGCAAAATTGTTGAGCTGGCCGTCAGAGACGTAGTCCATAACAAGCCGGTTGCCAACACCGATGCCCTGGCAAACCCGGAAGCTCTGGACTACTTTCGAGAACGACCTGAACTCATGAATTAAAGCGCTGTCTTTGAATTGTGAGCTGCCGCCTGTCAGGCGGCAGGTTTTTCAGTGTACCTTGGATGCCACCTGATCGACCGGGGCACCAACCACGAACTGATACAGGTTTTCGTAGGATTCCCAGACATGGGATCCGAACAGTGGATCCGGGGTCTCTTTCAGAGTTTCACTCACCAGTTTAAAATCTTCTTCCGTCAAAATGGCTTTCATAGCCGGAATCAAAACCCTGTTTTCCTTCTTGATGTGGGCTCTTTGCAACTCAACGTATTTTTGATAATCCGCCAGAAGCTGGTTAACTGGGATGATCTGATCCATGGTAAGTGCGCTGAAGCGTTCTATCAGACTGGTGGTCAACTGATGTATTTCTTCATGTTCAGCTTCTACTTCTTCTATTGCTGAGCGCTGGTTAGCATCGGTCAGTCTGGGACGCAGTCGTGATAATAGTCGGGACTCCAATGGATGATGGAAGCTGTCTGGATAATTATGCAAATAGTCCAGCGCATCAAGGATCAGCCAGACTTTGGGCGTATGCTCACTGTCATCCCTGTAGCCAGACACTTCGTGATCCAGACAATCGAGCAGGCGCAAAAGGTGTTCATGATCCTTCACAAGTCTATCGATCAACAACGACATGGCACTCTTCCTCTATTGTTCTTCTTATTATGAAGTGGCGGTCCTGAAAGAAGTCTTAACAGAGCTTCAAATAATTACGACACTTCAGCCCAAGGCTCTTTAGAGTCATAGAAATGAAAACGCTCTCATAATGCGAAAGTAGAATCTATTCAATTTACAGAATATTTCCAAAAGACTTTCCCATGTCTCAATTGACTCTATTTCAAGCTAACCTACCCAGAATAATTTGAGTAGATATACAGGAGGCTGACCGAGAATAGACAGATCGGCCTAAAATCCAGAAAGAGCGGTTCATTTTTCCGATGAATTTGATTGAATAGGTCCACTATTCGCACAAATCCATCGAAAAAATGGTAACTATTCAGCACCCAGCAAAGGATGATTACCATAATTCTTCAGAGCTATAAGCAGAGCTTCGAAAATATTCTGACCCTGCTTTCTCGCCGATGACACATAACTTCGTATCCGACAGTAA